>JAGBVS010000156.1 GCA_017630195.1 Bacteroidales bacterium
AACCTTTCAAGCCCTTGCCGACTACAGATTTGACAGAAGCTTCCGCAGTGTATGAATGATGGCGATATTCTTCTCGAGAATAAATGTCGCTTATATGAACCTCAACGACTGGAGTTTCTATAGAACGAATTGCGTCAGCCAAAGCGATAGAAGTGTGACAATAAGCACCAGGATTGAAGACGACACCGTCATAATTATCCCAAGCCTCATGTAACTTATCAATCAAAACACCTTCATGATTAGATTGGAAATAGTCCAACTGATGTTCTGGAAATTCTTGTTTCATTTTTTCAATATAATCAACAAGCGACTCTGTTCCATATATTTGCGGTTCTCTCCTACCTATGAGATTTAAGTTAGGACCATTTAAAATTAAAATCTTCATCTTATTATTTTTTCTTGCAAACTTAAAAAAAAATATAATATCTTTGCTTCGACTTTCAATAGGGGTGCCTTTTTTACGAAAGTGAAATGAAATACAGGCTGAGATCACACCCTCTGAACCGGATACGGATAATGCCGAGACCGGGAAATGAGACACATCAAAAACTTCCTCTATTGATTTAATTAAATTTATTAACAATTAAATCAATTGGTTATGTTCAAAACATTAAAAACTTTAGTCTTAGTTGCAGTCATGATGCCACTGCAATTATTTGCACAATTCATTTTAAGCGGAAACGTCATCGACAAAGAAAATCACGAAGCATTAATAGGAGCGCACATTTCTATAAAAGAATTAAACCTTATGACCGTAAGCGATGAGTTCGGTAACTTTAATTTCAAGAACATCGAGAAAGGGACTTACACATTAGAAGCATCTTACATTGGTTTCAAAATTTATGAAACTACAATTAACATCACCAAAAACAGCAAGGTAAAAGTCGCGATGACAGCCAATTCCATGATGGAAGACGAAATTATTGTGACAGCATCGCGTGTTGGAGAGAAGACGCCTCTCACCTATTCTGAGATAAATTCTAAAGAACTGATAAAGAGCAACCAAGGTGCTGATTTGCCTTTCTTGTTACAAAACACACCGTCCGTCATCGTCACTTCCGATGCGGGTGCAGGCGTGGGTTATACGAGCATGAGAGTTCGGGGCAGCGACCTCACAAGAATCAACGTCACTTTGAATGGAGTTCCTATCAACGACGCAGAATCGAGTCTGGTTTATTTCGTCGACCTTCCTGACTTAGCATCATCAGTTGATAACATACAGATTCAGAGAGGCGTAGGGAATTCAAGCAACGGCGCAGCAGCATTCGGCGCTTCTATCAACATAAAAACCGACGAACAAACGACAGAGCCTTTCGCTAGATTGAGCAGTTCTGTTGGTTCGTTCAACACATTGAAAAACACATTGAATTTTTCTACAGGAAGAAATAAAAATGGATTTAATTTCAACGGAAGAATAAGCAAGATTAATTCTGAAGGCTACATCGACAGAGCTTATTCCGACTTATTCTCATACCAACTCTCTGCTTCATGGTCGGATGAAAATGATTTCCTTAAATTCATGATTATGAACGGTAAAGAACAGACCTATCAAGCTTGGAATGGAACACCGAAAGACAGCCTCGCCACAAATCCTACTTTCAATCCTGCAGGAATAATGTACGACAAAGACGGCAATTTCATCGGTTATTACGAAAACGAAATAGACAAATATAACCAGACTTACTACCAATTACACTACGCTCATAGCTTCAATCAAAATCTAATTTTAACAGCATCAGCGTTTTTGACAACAGGAAAAGGTTATTACGAAAACTATAAAAATGACAAGAAACTTTCAAGTTACGGATTAGAACCTTTGATTATCGGAGACACTGTCATCGAACGACTTAACTTAGTACAACAGAAATGGTTAGACAACATATTCTATGGCGTTAACATTAACATAAATCAAAAAGTCGGAAGATTTGACATCAATTATGGAGGCAGCTGGAACAAATACGACGGCAATCATTACGGAATTATCAACTGGGCAGAATTCGCAGTTCCGCTGAATTACAGATGGTACGAAAACAAAAGCAACAAACAATATTATAACATTTATGTATCAAGCAATTACGAGCTAAATTCACATCTCAATTTATTTGCAGAAATACAATACAGACATATCAATTATGATTTAAATGGCATTCATGATGATTTGAACGACATCACGCAAAACCATATCTTCAATTTCTGGAATCCTAAAGGCGGTATTTTTTACACCATAAACGAAAATAATTCAGCATATTTTTCAGTGGCATATTCCAACAGAGAACCAAACCGCGACATCTACACCGACGCAGATGAGATTCAAAGAGAGAATATCACACACGAGAAACTCATTGATTACGAATTAGGTTATTCTTATAGAAACAGAAAAATCGCCTTAAACACCAACTTTTTCTATATGGATTATAACGACCAATTGGTTTTGACTGGCGAGATTAACAATGTTGGAGCGACTATTATGACGAATGTCGATAAAAGCTACAGATTCGGTTTAGAAGGAAGTCTCGCTTATCAAGCAAATAAATATTTTGCTTTAGATTTCAACTTCGCTTTAAGTCAGAATAAGATTTTGAATTTCGTTGATTTTGTTGACAATTACGATGCCGATTGGAATTATTTAGGACAAATTGAGAATAATCTTGGCACTACCGACATTTCATTTTCACCAGATGTTATTTCAGGTTTAAATTTGAAAGTAACGCCAATAAGATATTTAGACATCGTATTTCAAGAGAAATATGTTGGAAGACAATATATTGACAACACCTCCACCCTTTCAAGAAGTTTAGACCCATATTTCGTAAGCAATGTCAATATCAATTATGAATGGAAGCAATCATTGTTTAAGACATTAAATTTCAACTTATCCATAAATAACATCTTCAATAATAAATACTGCAGCAATGCCTGGGTTTACAAAGCACTTGTCAGCGGAACAGAATATATTGAAGATGGATATTTCCCACAAGCAGGAATCAACTTTATGTTTGGAATTATTGTGGAGATTTGATTTTTGTTAAAAACCAAACTACTTATCACTATAAAAAAAGACGTCACTCACAATAAAATGCAGTGACGTCTTAATAATTATTTCAAATTCCTCATTTAACATTTGAAGTAACTTCTCCGTCCCATTTTAGGATTCCTCCTTCTAACTCTACGACTTTGAAGCCTGCTGCTTTGAGTTTCTCCGCAGCCTCTTTACTCTGACGGCCGCCACGGCAATAAACTGCAACAGTATTATTCTTATCAAGCATCTCAATCTGCGACAAGAAATCCGGCGATTCAAGAGCGATATTTACTGCACCTGGAATATGACCTTCAGAATATAAGTCATTAGCTCTCACGTCTATCAACTGAACATCAGGTTTTTCTATTTCAACCTTAAATTGTTTAGCGTCAACTGTTTTAATTTCGTTTTTGTTAGTACAAGCCGTCATAAGGCTTATTGCAATTGTCATTAAAAATAATTTAGTTTTCATATAGTTCATATTTTAGATTAGTTTTAGAAAGATAGTATTTTAAAACAAAAAAGCGACTTTAATCAAGCCGCTTTTTATTATAGATTAACTCAATAATTTCTTTATTGCTCTCATTGCCTCTCCTATGACGAATACCGGCAATGTTCCTAAGATTATGTACATCCAGTCTTTAGCACTCATTGCTGCAACGTTGAACATCTCGCCGCCGAAGCTTACGATAAGCAACTGACCTGCAACGATAACGAATAATGCGAGACCGAAACCAGCGATAACATCTTTTCTGAACAATCCTTTGAAAGCAGAGCCTTCGCTGTGGAATGCCTTAGCGTTAAATAAGTTCCAGAATTGCAAGAATACGAATATTGTGAAGATGTAAGTCTGTTCCAAAGCAGAGATTCCTTGTGATGCTTTGAAGTTGAAATAATTCTTGAAATATTCAGCAAATGAGAAGTCGGCCAATGAAGCCACTTCAACATGTTTAAAATATTGGACGAGACCGAACATCAAGAAAACGAATAACAAACCGACGCCGAATATTTGCCACATCATTGGTTTTGTGATGATATTAGCTTCTCTGCTGCGAGGTTTCTCTTTCATCACCATTTCTGATGGAGGCAATGAAGCGAGAGCAAGAGCTGCAAATGTATCCATGATGAGGTTAACCCAAAGCATTTGTGTCACAGTGAGAACCATCTCTGTTCCGAGCAATGAGCCAAGCATAACGATAAGACATGCTGCCACGTTGATAGTCATCTGGAACACCACGAAACGTTGGATATTGATATACAAAGAACGTCCCCACATCACAGCGCGGGCGATACTATTGAACGAGTTATCGAGAATTGTGATGTCAGAGGCCTCTTTAGCCACTGTTGTACCATCGCCCATTGAGAGGCCGACTTGTGCCGCCTTCAATGCAGGAGCGTCATTTGTACCGTCACCAGTTACAGCAACCACTTCGCCATCAGATTGAAGCAATCTTACAAGACGTTCCTTATCCATAGGACGTGCGCGTGACATAATCTTAATCTTATGCATTACTGAAAGAGCTTCTTCATCTGAAAGAGCTTCCCAATCTTTACCAGTGATATGGTTAACTTCCTTAGAGTCAGTGCCGAGCCACAAACCAAGTTGACGGCCAATTTCGATTGCTGTACCAGGAGTGTCACCTGTAACGATCTTAACGTCGATACCAGCCGACATACAATTTCTTACAGCTTCAGCGACATCGCCACGGATTGGGTCAGCGATAGCAACAACACCTAATAATATAAAGTTTTCAGCTACGAGGTCATCAGTTTTTGGATCGAAAGATTGTTCATTAGGGTCACCTACTTTATAAGCGAAGGCAAGAGTACGCATTGCCTTACCTTGATATTCAAGAAGTTGTTTCTCAACGTCCAAACGATATGGAGTAATATCAACATTACCTTCTGGAGTTGCTATTTTGTTGCAATGCTTCAAAAGAATTTCAGGAGCTCCTTTAACATAGAAAATAGGTTTTCCCATTGCTGGAGATTCCACGATGGAAGCCATGAATTTATATTTAGTTGAGAAAGGTACTTGTTGATACATCTTAACGCCTTCTCTAACTTGCATATAGTCAACGCCTTGTTTATTCAACCAAAGTAACAAAGCACCTTCAGTAGGATTACCGATAGCCTTGATTTTCTTTTCATCACTGAAGTCGAGGAATGCTGTTGTGTTAAGAGCGAGGCTTTCTTTTATAAGATTGCTAATTTCATTATCGCCAAGTTTCTTCTCTGGAAGAGCAGGAAAACTCAAATCGTTAACGCTCATCTGATTTTGTGTCAAAGTACCGGTTTTGTCTGTACAGATAACTGTTGCAGCACCCATTGTCTCGCAGGCGTGCATTTTTCTAACGAGGTTGTTAGCAGTGAGCATACGTTTCATACTCAATGCAAGGCTCAATGTTACGCTCATAGGAAGACCTTCTGGAACAGAAACGACGATGATTGTCACCGCCATCATCAATGTATTAAGCAAATATTGAGCGAAATTAAGCCATTCGAAGGTAAAATCATCGCCTGTGAAATACATAACAAGGCGCATCACTATAATAACAGAAGCTATAATATAACTTGCTACTGTAATGATTTTTCCAAGATGATCTAATTGATTGTCAAGAGGTGTTTTGATATTATTATCAATCTGAGAACCTTGATATACCTTACCCCATTCTGTTGCGTCACCGACTTTATCGACTATCATCACGCCGTGACCGTCAATCACTTTACTTCCGCGGAGAACGTAGTTTGATGGATAAGTAGCGTCTTTTTTAAAGTCTTTAGGGTCGATGGTTTTTGTTGCCATTGGTTCACCTGTGAGGTCAGACTCATTGACTTGGAGAGAAAAGGCGTCGACGAGTTCACCATCGGCTGGTACTTCGTCGCCAGTTTCGATGATAACGACATCACCAACAACGATTTCCTTACGACCTATAACAGTGATATTTCCATTACGGACAACTTTAACTTCTTCGTCGTCACTGACTTTATTAAGAACCTCGAATTTTTTATTTGCGCTAACTTCAAAAGCGAAGCCGATGCAAGTTGCGAGCATAATTGCCACAAAAATTCCTATTGGTTCAAACAATACTGAGAAACCTTCATCATGAGCGAAGAATTCATATAAAGAAACTCCGACTGACAAAGCCAAAGCTATCAATAAAATTCTGATAATCGGGTCTTTAAATTTTTCTAAGAACTGACTCCATAGAGATTCTTTTTCGGGAGGAGTTAAAACATTAGAACCGTGTTTTTTACGACTTTCTTCTACTTGTTCGTTTGTTAAACCTTTGTGTATCATAATAATAAAAAAAATATATAAAATTATAAGTTAATAAGCACTTTCTTGACAACTCTTTTTTTGCCGAATGTAAATTTAACTTCAACATAATTATCATCTTGTTCATAACAATCGAATGTGTTGAAATTAATTTCTATCTGATTGCCGCTATGTTTTTTTGTAAAGTCTCTTGAACAACCATTAACACTTTTAACTTGAGGTAAAGATTTGGTTTTCATCACCTTATCATTATGTTTAAGTTGCACAAGCATATATCCTTTATTATTTTCCACTACGTCAATATAGATGTTAGAGATAACATTTTCATATAAAGAAATGTTGTTTTGGAGTGCGTTATATTTAGTGTCACCTTCACCGATTTCTGCCATCATTGATTTCATCTCGTTAATATTTGCCATCAACTCATCAATATCATTTGTATATTCGAGATCATCTCTAAAGCCATTTATTTTATCATTCAAGGCTTTTTCGTGTTCTTCATAAGCAGTTGTAATTTCCTGTAAATCAAGTACTGAAAAAGGATAAAGGATATAATAGTCGTAAGCTGTTTCTTTAGTTTTTTTCTCTACAAAACGTTCCCAATAAACGTCAGCTTTTGACAGACTGATTCCGTGGAGTGCTGGAAGTTTAGCGAATTTTGTTTCAATTACGCTTTCCATATTTTCTTCATATTCCACTTTACCATCTCTTTCACTATATCTCATAGACGATTTATCTGAAGCTTCAGTTTGAACTGCAACAGCCGCTGCTATTTTTCTCAGCAACTCGTTCATAGCTTTTGAGCTAGCTTCTTCAATTGTCGCAGCTTTTTCTATTTTAACAAAAATGTAACTTTTAGAAGGACTTGAAGTACACCATTCCGGTTTCTTTTTTGCGCTTTCTTCAACGAGTTTATAATCTTTCTGAGCTACGCCCAATATAGGCAAGATAGCAAATAACAATATCAAAATATTCTTTTTCATAATTTATTCGTTTATCCAAGACACATCCGGATTTTCATTTTTTATTTTATCATTTGCTGCGTTTTGTTGTTCTTGTGATATTTTACTCAAGATATTCAACGAGTTATCATAACAGCCTGTATTTTCATCTATTTGAGGAATAGCGTGCAATTCATTAAGAGCCTCTTCCACCATTCCACATTCGAGATAGGTGTTTATTGTTTTAACAACCGTTTCGCATTCTGTATTGTAATATTCGACTATTCTATTTTTTCCAATAGCAATCATTTTTTTAAGTTTAGAATCGCGAGCATTCAAAGCTTTAACAGCTTCCATAACGGCTTTATTCTCATTATCTCCAACACCTCTTTTAACAAATGTTTCCTGCGACATCAAGAGTTTTCTGCTATTATCCACAATGAAAACCGAGATTTCAATTTCTGCCATATATCTAACCGGCACTGTAGTTGTTGGTTCAACAGACATAACCACAACAGAAGGAATCATAAGAAACTTGTTTGAATTATCAGTAGAAGCTATTCCGTTTAGAGAAGCAGCCTGATTCAATCTGTTATACAACATCATTGAAGCTTCGTCGCTGATATTTGATGCGGAAGGATGCAAAACCCTAATTTTTTGAGCTTCTGTCAAATAAGAAACAGAAACTAATAACAACAATAATAATGTTTTAATTTTTTTCATATCACTTCTCTCCTATTATAATCCAGACTTCACCGAGTCCGCGTTCATATATTTTACTTTCTATCATAAAAGGTTCCTTTTTAAGATAACTTCTCAAGCCGTTGACGAAGCCGCGAGCGTCCAAAGCCGACATTCTTCCGTTACGCTCTCTATATAAAGGAATACGCACTTGTTCAAAAGTAAGATTTGTTGCTGTTGCATTAGTACGAGTTGGTGCGTGGTTTACAGTATTATCTTCCATCCAATAGGAAATAATATCTGTAAGTTCAAGATAATCATCTTCAAAATCATATTCTGATTCAAAATTAACGTCAGCATTATCCCAAACTTTCAACTTAACCACAATTTCTCTACCATTTCTCGACATATCTTCAAAATGAGCCATCAATTGAGCGCAGAATGAATCCATATAATTAAGGACAGCCTCTTCGAGAAGAAGATTTATCGGAGCTGATGTTGAAGGAGAGCCCACTCCTGAGTTAGCCGCAATAACTTTATTAGTATATGCATCCAAGCCTCTCATATTGTATGAGATATAACGCTGTGGACCTTTTTGCATGATTGAAAAGTCTAAATCCAAAATAATGTCAGCCTTTGCTGTTCTAAGCACTTTATCGAGCATCGACTCTGTAACATACGCTCCTGACGATGAACTTTCCAAGAGGCTCATCTCTACCGATTCCTGCTGAATTGACTTTAATGTCTGTTCTAAGTCTTTCAACGGGAATCCTCTCTCTGCCATTATTTTAGACAATTCAGAGATAACGAGGCGCAAATCCTCTACATCTTCTTGTTTAAAGATATTCGAAATATCAGAAACAGTGTTTTTGGTTCCATTTTCGTCAACCCATTCTGTTGTATAGCCATTTCTTGCACAATATACATCAGACGGCATTACCATAATTGTAGGTTTTTTTGCTTGTGCCATCACAGCAACAGCAAGCATCACAAATACTATTGATAAAAATATTTTTCTCATATTTAGATATTTAATTTTAAATTATCAAAACAAAAAATTCAACGACTTAGCCATACCTTCTGACACCATGTAGTCTCTAAGCGCATTATAAGAAACTTGTACCTCGAGTGAAACCTTATAATTCTTATTATTTTTTTCAGCTTTCTGATTTCCAGTCCTTGTTACAAAACGAAGATATTTTCCGCCACTTTTTTTATCTTTAAGTTTCAAGAAGTCATTAAAGAACTCTTGATTTTCACCTGTTATGCCTTGAGGCACCAATGCAGGAATCTTCTCTGTCTGTCCGGAAGCCTCTACACCTTTGAAAAGACACGCTGCTATGGCATTACGTTTAGCGAGTTCTATACCATCATCTATCTTCTTCGCTTCTACTGTCACGAGTAATATTTTTGTCCCATCTTGTCCAACGCCAATAGACGTAACTTCATAATTATAATAATCGGACTGCATATCTTTCTGTGCATTTGCTTGATATGCCATTAATGACAATACCAGCAATAAAAACATTTGTAAAAATTTGTTTCTCATAGTAATTAATTTGATTATTTCTTGCAAATTTAAAAACAATTATTTTACAAAACAAATTTTTATCTTAAAAAAAAGAAAAAAAAAGGCGTCAAGAAAGACGCCCTGAGAAAAAGTACATTTATTAAGTATATCAATCATTTACGGAAGCGGATATATTGTATATGCATTATCTGGAGATACCACATCGCCGGTAAAAGTCACTTGTCCTCCATCATTAGAATAAAATATTATTCTTCCAGTTCCATTTTCTTGCACATATATTTTAAAACTTACAGGAATGACGCCTGTCCAAGTTCTAAATGAGCCGACTATGGTAAAAGGTCCATCAGGATTTGACAAGTCAGGCATATAAGAAACCAATGTTGCCGGAGTGTTTGGTGTATCCCACGACTGCCAGTTCCATCCTGGGAATCCGGGATTAGTGTAACCAGGTCCAATTCCAGGAACTCCTGTACCAGGGCCATACCATGCAAGAGGTGACATTTGCGAAGCCGGAGGATTGTTAAACGCAACACTTATAGCCACTTTATCACCAATAATTGCGAAATAATTCTGGAAAGAAGAAACTGGGGACTCTTGTCCGAAAGGACCGATAAATGTGTTTGCTTCTATAACGAAAGTGGTGTCTTTCACTAACTTAATCATTTCGGCACGCGATTGAGCCAACTCTGCGGCCTGACGTGCCTTACGTGCGGCTCGGCGTTCCATCCTTTCTGTCTGGGCAGCATTCTGAGCGAAGAGTTCACCGCCAAAAACAAGAAGCAATGTCAATGTCAATAATTTTGATTTCATAATATTTGATATTTTTTCTCACTAAACACTATATATTTGTTTTTTGTTCAATGAAAAAGAAATTCAAAATCTCAGAAGCTCAGATTTTTTTAAGCTTCGCACTGCACCGCCTGCCTGGAAACTGTCGTCACTACGTGACTTTTGTTCTGGGAACGGAAATCGGAAATTGGAGACGGAGACAGATATTGGATGCTATGCCCTGAAAAGGCGAGACAAATATAGGATAAGGCAACGCCTTATTTATTAATTAAGGATTAGGAATTGGTGGTGGCCAAAGCGTTAGGGATTGGAGCGGCATCCTTTTGGAGCGGAGACGGAGGCGGAGCGAAAAAAGATATAGCGGAAAGCCCGACGGCGGAGCCGTAACGCCCAAAGATTTTATCAAAAAAAAGAAAGTCGAAAACTTTTAATTTCCGACTTTCAATTTAAAATTTATTTCACGTATTCAGTAACGTCTGTATTTGGTTCAAGTTCAAAGGCTTCTGTTCCATATTTGAACACAACCATTTTCTTTCCGCCCTTCAAGGCAATTCTGTCGTCTGTAACCCAAAGAGCTGAGGCTTCACGAAGGCCAACGACTTTCATATCCTGATTTACAGCAAGATACTCATTGATACGATCTTGACGTGTTTCTCCGCCGTGTTTAATCATCTTGTCGATTTCCGGATGAGGGTCGAGATAGTGAGGATTTATTTGGAATGGAACCAAGTTCAAAGTATTGAAGGAAGCAGGCTGTACGATAGGCATATCGTTGGTTGTGCACAATGTTGGCGCTGCGATGTTAGAACCTGCGCTCCATCCGATATAAGCTGTTCCTTTCTTAGCTGCTTGAGCGATAGCGTCCATCAAGCCATATTTGTGAAGTTCAGCAACGAGGTGGAATGTGTTGCCGCCACCTACTACTATACAAGCTGCTTCATTGACGAGCTGAATCTTATCTTCAACTTCATGAACAGAAACGAAGTTACGAAGTCCCAATTTTTCTTCAAAAACCTTCTTGACTCTCGCTGTATAAGCGTCATAGCTTTGAGGATAAGGATTACCATTAATATATACGCCTGCAAAAGGAACGAAAACGATTTTGCTGTCAGATGTAAGATTATTTTTCTCGCAGAAAGACTCGAGCTGAGTCATTGCCCATGCCAAATATGTCTCTCCGAAATTTGTTGAGTTACTTATTAATAATAGATTCATTTTATTCATTTTTTGTTTTGCCAAAATTAAACATTTTTTCTTAATAATTCCATTTTTTTTTGCAATTTTGCACCTCAAAAAATTGACATATGAGTGAACCGAAAGGTGCTTTACTTTTAGGAACAGAAAGCGTAGGAAAATTATTAAAGAAGTATGCCACACCAGCCATCATTGCGATGACTGCATCTTCATTATACAATATGATTGACAGCATTTTCATTGGACACGGCGTTGGTCCTTTGGCAATTTCAGGATTAGCCATCACCTTCCCTTTCATGAACTTGGGTGCTGCAATTGGAGCAATGGTCGGTGTAGGAGCATCGACAGTGACAGCCATGGAACTCGGCAAGAAAAACTACGAGAAAAGCTGCCGTGCTTTAGCCAACACAGTAATGCTCAACGTTATTTTCGGAATCATATTCACAGTAGTTTGTCTCGCATTCCTTAAACCAATATTATTCTTCTTCGGTGCCAGCGAACAGACACTTCCTTACGCATACGAATACATGCAGGTAATTCTCCTCGGTAACATCATCACTCATTTATACCACGGATTAAACTCAGTACTAAGAGCTTCCGGTCACCCTAACGAGGCGATGATAGCGACAATAATAACAGTATTGGCCAACGTATTCTTAGACTGGCTCTTCATCTTCCCTCTCGGAATGGGAATACGAGGAGCTGCAATAGCGACTGTAATAGCTCAGACCATTCCATTGATATATCTCTTCAAGATATTCTCAAACAAGAGCGAATTAGTACACTTCGACAAAAAAGACTTCGTCTTCGACATAAAAATCATCAAAGACATCTTAGCGATTGGTTTATCACCATTCCTTTTAAACTCAATGCTTTGCGTCATCATCATATTAATCAACACCGGATTGAAGAAATTCGGAGGCGATTTGTCGGTAGGAGCTTACGGCATCGTCAACCGCGTCACATTCTTCTTCACGATGATTGTTTTAGGCATCACACAAGGCATGCAGCCAATTGTAAGTTACAACTACGGAGCTCGTCAATACGACAGAGTTACCGAAGCATTAAAGAAATCCATATTATTAGCATTCGTAACATTATGTTTAGGCTGCCTCATCGGTGAGCTCACTCCTCGATTCACATGCTCGCTTTTCACTAACGACGAGGAACTGCTGCAATATTCCATCGACGGCATGAGAATAGTAATGTGCACCTTCCCTATAATCGCATTGCCAATCGTTATAGGAAACTTCTTCCAAAGCATTGGAAAAGCCAAGAAATCAATATTATTGTCATTGTCACGACAAGTACTTTTTCTCACACCTTTGTTAATAATATTGCCAAACATAATAGGCATCAAAGGCGTATGGTGGAGCATTCCAATTTCGGATGCAATTGCAACGATACTATCTATTATTATGATTTATAGACACTTTAAGTTTGATAGTAAATAAAAAACTCAGAACTTCAAATCAATACTCCACATTTTCCAAGAAAAGAGCGTGTGCTGGCATTGATGTCCCAGCGGAGCAGCGGTTCTTGTTTTCTATAACACCGCGGAATTGCTCCAAGGTAAGTTTGCCTCTTCCTACTTCCAATAATGTTCCAACGACAGAACGAACCATATTGCGTAAGAATCTGTCGGCTTTTATTTCAAAGACCAACAAACCATTCTCTTCAAAGAATCGCGCTGCCATAATCTTGCAGTTGTTAGTCTTGACTTGTGTATGAAGCTTTGAAAAACTTGTAAAATCTGTGTATTCAAACAAAATATCGGCGGCTTTTTGCATAAGTTCCACGTCAAGATTTCCGTGATAATAAAAAGCGTCGTGATTATGAAAAGGATTCTTTTTCTGAGTTATATAATAACGATAAGTCCTTGATTTAGCATCGAAGCGAGCGTGAAAATCAGGTTCCACCTCCCAACATTTATATATTACAATATCGTTAGGCAAAAAGATATTAAGTCGTCTGACTAATTCCTCACAGTTATTTATTGGTTTCTCTACATCGAAATGAGCATAACAGTTTCTGGCATGAACGCCGGTATCGGTACGGCCGCAACCTGTAACACTTATCTTCTCATTTAATTTAAGACTTAAACATTTCTCCAATTCTTCTTGAACAGAAATTGCGTCAGGCTGAATCTGCCAACCGTGATAGCGAGCACCATTATATGCGAGATGTAAAAAATACCTTTTCATAATGCATAATTCTCAATGTTTTTTGCAAAAATAGTAAAAATAATATTGCTTTTTAGAAAATTATCGTTTAACTTTGTAACGATAAAATAATTATTAACCAAATATTTATTGCCATGTCGATATATCTATTAGCAGATGACGTTTTTGATTTTCCGTCTGCGAATCTTGCCAACAAAGATGGTCTTCTTGCCATAGGCGGAGATTTATCGCCTGAAAGACTTATCATTGCTTATTCTTCAGGAATTTTCCCGTGGTATTCGGAAGGCGAGCCTATTCTATGGTGGTCGCTCGACCCTCGTATGGTAATGAAACCTACAGAGCTAAAGATAACCAAATCGTTGAGAAAAACGATTGATTCCAACAGATATTCTTGTTCCATCGACACCAATTTCGACAAGGTCATTGAGATGTGTGCCAATGTAGAGAGGAAAGACCAGGACGGCACATGGATTTGCCCTGATATGATAGCGGCGTACAAGGAGCTGCATCGTATCGGTTTCGCACATTCTGTCGAGACTTATTGCGACAACGAATTGATTGGAGGCTTATACGGGGTTTCGATAGGCAGCGTTTTCTGCGGCGAGTCGATGTTCCACACTAAGACCGACGCATCCAAAGTCGCATTAAATCATCTGTGTGAGTTTTTAATCCGTAACAATTTCGACATCATCGATGTGCAGCAAGACACGCCTCATTTCAGGAGAATGGGAGCTTATACAATTCCGAGAAAGGATTTCTTGAAATTATTGAAGACCTACGTCAAGCATCCGTCATTGGTCGGCAACTGGGGCGACGGTACCGCAATGTGGAAAGAAGTAGTGATTAATTAGGAATTCAAGGTATCTGGAATTCAGGTTCACGACATCCACGAAATCACACGAAACTTCACGAAATTGTTTTTTCTGTGAAAAATCCACATCACCACATCACCCAAAAACTTGTAGTCTTGTGGTCTTGTTGACTTGTAGTCTTTTCCTTTATGGCGTTCCGGCTATCGCCGTCGGGCTTTCCGCTATATCTTTTCTCGCCTTCGCTTCCGCCTCCGTCTCCAAAAGGATGCCGCTCCAATCCCTAACGCTTTTTTTTTGGGGGGGGGCTGCTAAAAACAAGCAAAACATCAAAATTCCAAGAATCCATTTAGACGCCAC
>JAGBVS010000157.1 GCA_017630195.1 Bacteroidales bacterium
GGCAAAAACAATCACGACTTTACAGATAAGACTGCCGTTGAACAATGAAGTCATCTCCAAAGTCATGATCATGAAACGCCACAAGGCAATCGAAAGATTATTCGATGAAGATTTTTGGGGTACGCAATGACGAAGTCAGGAGAACAAAAAGCTGTCTGAGCGCAGCGAGTTCTTTTTGTTTAGCGAAAGAATCATAATTTTAGCGTATTTATCCGCAGCGGCGAGCTTTTTCTGTTTCTCTTTTTTGCGGTAAAAAAGAGAAAGGAAATAAATTCAAAAACGAAATCCATTGTGTAAAACAGGAGAGAACTTAGCTATTGAACTAAGGCTTTTGGCTGTTGAACATTTTTTAAGTCAACAAGACCACAAGACTACAAGACCACAAGTAAGAAGACTTTTGTTTTTAATCGAATCTTTGTTCTTGGCAGTAACTCCTGCCGCCTTGGAGAAATCGCGTTAAGAAATTATGAGTCTGAAGCGTTAAGAACAAAAAGCTGTCTGAGCGCAGCGAGTTCTTTTTGTTTAGCGAAAGAATCATAATTTTAGCGTATTTCTCCGCAGCGGCGAGCTTTTTCTGTTTCTCTTTTTTGCGGTAAAAAAGAGAAAGGAGATAAATTCAAAAACGAAATCCATTGTGCAAAATAGAAGAGAACTTAACCATTGAACTAAGGCCATTGGCTGTTGAACTAAAGCTAAAAGTTCAAAAGCTAATAGCCAACAGCCAAAAGTCAACCATACCATAATTTCTGCAAGATGCTCGAAATCCGTAGAGACCACCTTCAAGGCAAGACCCTACGCCGTCTTTTTCTCTATCTTCTTTCCATACTCATTATGAATCTCAAACATCGTGTAATTATCCGCAAGCATATTCTGTATGTCCTGTCGTCGGTAGTAAATCTTGCGCCCAATCTTCGAGAACCGCACCTTGCCGTTAGACCGCAGCGTCTGCAACGTCCTCCGGCTTATATGAAGCATCTTCATAACATCATAATTATCAATCCAATCCTCTAATGGCGTCTGCGCAATCACACTTTTATCTACCACACAACCAACAATCTCAGCATCTTTTAACAATTTTTCGTTCTCTTGCATAACACGACCCTTCTGTTGAATTAGAAAATAACAATAGCACAATAAACTCCAGAAATCACCATCACGAGACCCCTTCCCGTAATACCTCTGTAAATCAATGCCAAAATACCTCTTCAGCGCATTATACAAGAAACAAACCCTGCCATACACATCCTTAATGCCCTTGGCACGTTCCAAAAACCAAGCAAACACATCACCAGAAGGCATTCTAACCGAAACCCCCAAATCACCAATGTACTGCGCCGGACATTTTTTAACTTCAACAGCGTCAATTAAATTTAAAAAGGATAACATAGTGTAAAAATTAAATTTATAATACAACGATTAACTATCAGCCACCACAAACAGCTCAAAGCCCATGGCCCACAGCCCATAGCCAATCAATACAAAGATAGCAAAAAAATACGATAACAATCAATCAATTATACCAAAGTTTTTTTGTTTTTTTCAAAAAAAATTGTTGATAAAAAGTGAAAAAAGATTAAGAAAAGGCCATCAAACGGCATAAAAATTGTCGGCAGTCAACAACCACCGACAATTCATGGAAATCATAAGTTAAAGCCGTTACACTGCCGCCAAAAGTTAACAGA
>JAGBVS010000158.1 GCA_017630195.1 Bacteroidales bacterium
AAACGGATAAGGAAAAAACCCTTTTTTGTAATATTTTTCTTAAATAATACTAACAGTAAACTTAAATAATCCACATCCACTTAAATAACACCCACTTAATAAAATCACTAAACAAATAAACATTTAACAATTTGTCACATTACACAAAAAATCACCAAGTAAAATAATTAATAGTTAAAAGAAAATAGTTCACAAAAAATTCACATTTTTACATCTTGACAAAATATACGATTAGTAATATATTAAAGATAAGCTAAGCAAATCTCCGGCTTAGCCTACAGATGATAGCGTGTGGATCCTGCATACAAAATACTCAGTCAGGATCCACGCATACACTTCCGGAGACTAACTTAAAGAAAGAGGTAATAACCATGAATGAAAACAACATGAACATTAATGAAGATCCTAATCCTTCAGCAGCTCCTGAAGCAGCTCCTGAAGCTGTACTTTCTTCCCTGCCTGATACATTTGAACTGCATCAGCTGAAACAGGGCGCATTTGATGTAACTGAAGCAGGTCAGGGCAGAACTGTACGTGAATCAACTACAGGTGATACCGCTAAGCTGTTCAACGCAGTATCAGGTGCATCAGATCCTGTTAAGAGTTTGCTTGGTCAGGAAGTGGAAGTGACAGATATAGTAGTAACATCAGCTGACGTACATGAAGATAAGGATGATGAAGAAAGTCCGCTTGAAAACAGACCGGTAGTGCATTTCTATACTGTTGATGGCAAGCATTACAGCAGCCTGTCTAATGGAATTGTCAGAACTACAAAAGCATTACTCGAATGCGGTATATGTCCGACTAAGGATGCACCGCTGAAAATTCGTTTCAGAACAGTTGAAACACGCAGAGGAACAGCTCACATATTCGAGCTTGTATGATACCAAGTATATATTGTTTCGGGCTTGACGGTGAATGTTTTGAATTTTATAACTGTCAGGCCTGCGAATATTATCAAGATAAGGTAGGTGAAAAAAATATGTCAATTGTTTTCAATAGTTCAGGCACTGCTGATACTATTAACAGAGCTGTTGATAATAGTATGGGTACAACAACTATCAGTCAGGGTGCTGAATCAGATGGTCTGATCATCAAAGAAGATCTGACATACATTCTGCAGGGTACTGAGTTTACTAATCCATATCAGCTGAGATCATTAAGTGGATCTGTACCATTAACATTTCATTCAGTAGCTAAGCCATTGAAGAGTTTTATAATTACCGGTAATACAAGTGAAAGTAATAGTGTAGGTGAACCAACAAGTAATATAATAAGCGGTGAAATAACAATGGCACATATCAGTGATGGCGGTCAGATCGTATTTGATGCAGATGCTACTTGTTATATAGCACCTGTTGAATTAGGATTAGCATACAGTAGTAATAGTTCTAAGTGTGCATTTTTCACAGCTTTACCTGCATTAAATTCTGTAGCATATGATTCTGCATCCCATGAAATTGAAGATAATCAAGTACTATCTCCGATCGATGGATATATAGTGTGCGAATTTCAGAAGGAGTTGCCAATAATCAATAACGGTAAAACTTTACAGCCTTATGAACCTTATGACATGATCAAAATACCTGTAGTGTGTGCAGGTCAGACTTCTGACATTTATATTGATGATGTTCTCCGGAAGTCTTCAGGTCAGGATCCTGTATATGATATTCTGTACAGTGACGGAACATTAACACGTAATGTTGATACTGACGGTACACCGCTGCAGGAGCCGACAACAGAAACATTTGAACCGGTTATAATCAACACTGTATTCGGATCCAATACACTGACAGTTGATACGACTGTTAAACCGTCGAGTGTATCAATTGAATATTACGATAACTGAAAGAGAGGTATGAAAATATGAGCTTAATATTTCCATCAAACAAAACTGCAGAAGTTATCAATGCTGCCATTGAAAATCTGCAGGGAACGACAACAACAGATGAAGGAGCTACATCTGACGGACTCATCATTAAGGAAGATCTCAGTAATGTAGTACAGGCAGGTCAGCTTATAGCTAATGAACTGACTGTTGATAATTTCGTGAACAGTGTAACTAATATGCTTGAAACAGTAGGCAGGATCTACTATGAAACACTGACAGCTGATGATTATGATGAAGATCTCTTCAGCCTGCAGGTAGATAAGACAGAATTTGCCTGTCTGCGTGAAAAAGTCAGAATTGATCAGACTAAATTTGAAGCTTCATTTGTACTTGATGAAAACAGCAGCAGTACTTTTTCAGATCTGTTCGGTAAACATCCATTCAGCTTCAAGGTGAAGGTATGGGGCAATAAGGGATTCTACAGAACCAAGCCTTTTACTATATCTTATGAGATGTATAAAACATCAGTACAGAATAGTAATGGCTGGAATGAGCTGATAGCTCGTATGTGGGGTGTTATTGATGCTATAGTAGAAATAGCGCTTACCGAATCACCGTGGTTCCTTGTTCGTCAGCAGATGGCTAATGCAGCTATGTACCGCTCCGGTATTCGTGTAATGAATCTTGAGGATCTGTATGAATCTGAAACAGGTGGTACATTTACAGCTGCGAATGATCCTGCATTTGCTAAGTGGTTCGTTAAGTGGCAGCGTCATTTACGTAAGATCATGCGTAAAGCCACTAATAAGTTCTGCGGTGCATCAGTACCGCCTATCAATACACCTGAAAGATATGAGCGTAACTTCCTTATAGATACATTCTATGATGATATCAATGCAGGTCTGAGCGGTGTATATCATGATGATAAGATCGGTAATATCGATGACTATGAATTAGTTCCGTATCTGCAGAACGTCAATGAACCTACAAAGATCGATATTGTACCTGCTAATCCGCCTGTTCTGACTATAGGCAAGCACGTAACACGTGTGCAGGGTTCAGGAATAGTTGGAATGATATGGGATCGTCGTGGTACCTTCTATAATCTTGAGTATAAGAAAGTAGCAAGTAATCCTAATACGTTTGATGATCATGTTAACTATATATCAACAACAGGTGCACAGCATTGTGTTGATGAAGACAGTAATGTAGTCGTATTCGTACTTGGAAATAGTGACGGCTTCACCATTACAGAAGAATCTGACAGTTGAAATTATAAAGGCGCTGTACTTATGCAGCGCCTTTTTCAGAAAGAGGTGATAATATGAGTAAAGAAGAAAAGATCCTTAAAGCAGCAGCTGCTGCATTCGATGGAAAACTGAAAGCAGGAAACAGGGCAAAACTGCAGGATATCAAGCGTGAAAATATCTATAATTCGATAATTAACAGAATCGGTAATCAGATGTTCAAGTGGTCAGGTTTTCCTGAAGAAGTATTAAAAAGCTGTACATCAATGCAGATAGAATTATCGGTTAACTGCGGTGTGGCTGTGTTCTATAAGGTACCTTACAGTACAGGATCAGTCAATGCAGGTGAATGGACTTGTACACCTATAGAATATACCGGCTGTCTGAAGAATAACTTCACATCGGATCATTTCATAACGTCAGGATCTGATTACAGTCTCACTGATGAGCAGATCGGAGACTATGTTATAATCAAGAATGATTCATTTCTATCATGTGAGTATGATGTTACTGAATGGTTTGCTTCAATGCTTGGTGATACTGATCTGTCAGAACGTCGGCTGATCAGATGGGCACGTATGACTCCAATTGCGAAAGCGACAACAGGAATTGAAGCCGGTAAGCTCGAACAGGTTCTGAAAGATGTATATGAAGGTTGTCCGTGGAAGGTCATTGATGATAATACCAAGATGATAACAGGCGGTGGTGCTGCATCACGTGATGATCAGGTGCTAAGGTTATTTGATGAAAGTGCTATTGAAAAAATGCATTTTCTTTCTGAATTTCACTATGAGCTGATACGGAGATTATGCAATCTTTATAATATGCCGTTTCATACTACAGCTAAGTCTGCACAGAATCTTGAATCTGAAATACACAATACTGATGTGTTTTCTCAGGCGCTCGATGAAAACAGACTGACAGAACGTAAGACAGCAGCTGCAGCTATAAGTGAAATGTTCGGATGGAATATCACTGTTGATTATGGTAAGACAATTGAAAAAGAAAATGATATAATTGACAGTAATGTGAAGCAGGAAGTTATTGAAGGTCAGACAGCTCCTGAAGGAAGTGCAGCATATCCTGCCGGTGAAGGTAAAACTGAAGGTGAACCTGATGATCAGTAAAGAAATGCGGTATATAGATATCAAGCCTATCAGGGATTATGCAAAAAGTATCAATTGTCCTTACATTGCAATTATAGGCGGTAAGGGCACCGGTAAAACATACGGCTGTGTAGATGATGCTATAGTACAGTTCTATGACAGTGATATGCGACTGCCATTTTTCTATATCAGAAGGTATGACAAGACGTTCACTAAGTCTATCTGTGGTAATCTTGTCAATATACACAGGCAGACAATTATTAATAAGAGTAAAGGCAAGCACAATACAGCTGAACTAAACGGCAGGATCTTTGAAGTAATGCATAAGTCAATGTCAGAAAAAGGTGCAGATATCAAGGTTAATAAGAAAGTCATAGCATACTGCAGATCCCTGAATAATGTTGAATCTGAAACAGGTGACGATAAGGGCGAAATAAGCTGCGGTATATATGATGAATTTCTAAGCCGTGGCGGTGATCTGAAAGATGAATTTCTGAAGCTTCAGATCCTGCATAATAATATGATAAGAAACAGAACGAACAAGTTCGTACCGCTGTATCTACTTGGTAACACAGTAAGCCGTGACAGCAGTGTAGCTGAGCAGTTCGGTATAAAGCTGCGTGAACTGAAGCGTGGTCTTAATGTATATAAGAATAAGAAGGGTGTACCACGAATAGTACTGTATTACACACCTGAAACAGCAGCCAATACTGAAGCAGCTGAAATGTTCTATGATCGTTTCGAGAATGACCATATTAACATGATATCACACGGTGACTGGGTTTTAGGTCAGTATAAGATAGCTGATCAGAATATGCTGTATAAACACGGATTTACATATAAGCTTTACAATAATAATGTTGCTGTCAATGTCACGATTTTTATTAACGGCATAACACCCTGCATCATAGTGAAGAGACCGAGTGAACATTTTGACATAGCTGTATCACCTATGGTCAGTAAGCATGGTCTGCTTGTAATGCCTAAGCAGATAACCAACTGTGTTATTACCGGTGCAATGTATGCCGAAACATCAGAAATTGGTGAAGATTTCCGTGATATATGCAAGCACATTACAGGCGGTCAGCAGATCGTAAACTATATAGGATAATATGAAAATAATGCAGATTTATAAAGATGGAAATGATATCAGAGTTGATATCGATGATAAATTCTATGTGATACAGACCACCATGACAGGCAGATATGTCATAGAAGAAATGGATCTTCCATGTTATGACAGATCACTTATAGCTACAGCTGATACTATAGGTGAGTGCTTTGAATTTCTGTATCATACACAGCTAAGGGAGTGATCATATGTATAACGATTATCCGAAAACTATCAATGAACAGATAGCAGAGTATGACAGCAGTATAATCGAATCATTTGATATCAGTAACGGCAGCACAATAATAGTAGATGGTCAGCAGATCGTAAACTATATGCTGTATACGTATGACGGTTTCAAGACACAATATCCGCTGTACAGACTATGGACTAATTATAAGATGCTGCATCTTCAGGACTTTCTTAAAGCATATGCTGCATGGACTGAAAACTATAATCCGCTGCAGAATTATGACAGCACAGAAACATACGTACATCAGACTGACGATGGTTCAGATACAACTACAGTCAATCACGGAAAAGTGAATACTGTAGCTGCAGGATCCGGTGCCGATGCACCAACAACAAGCAATTATGTAACAACAGATGACAGCAGTACACCACGACTTGAAACACAGTCAACACAGGCAGGTCAGACAACTGATACAGAATCAGGATCTACCACAACAACACTAACCCATGCTGCGACTACAAAAACTATTGGAACTGAAACTTATACAGCAGACAAGATCGAAACGGAAACAAGAAAAAAATCCGGTAACATCGGTGTAACAACTTCTCAGCAGATGCTGCAGTCTGAAGTTGAACTGAGACTTAATCCGCTGATCATACAGTTCATCGATACCTTTATGCATACGTACACATATTATATATCAGGAGGGTGGGGATCATATGACAGTTGACTTCTATACGATCACGGATCCGCCTAACAAGCTTGTTAAGAATGTATCTAATGAAAGTAAGATATCAATACAGAATGTTGATATATTTAAACCGTCTGATATTATGTCACCAAGGATCATACTTGGAACCTTTACAGGAATGATAAGTAAAAATTATTGTTACATTGATAAGTTTGCAAGATGGTATTTTATCAGTAATATTACACTCACATCAGCTCAGCGTGTAATAATGGATCTGTCAATTGATGTTTTGCATACTTATGCATCTGATATACTCAGATGTAAAGGTACAGCGATAAGAAGTGAGTCGGAAGGGAAGACTTATATACCTGACAGCAAGTATCCGATAGATCAGCTGACAAAAAACATTGATATGATCAATTTTAATACACCGTTCTCAGCAACAGCTGTTGCCGGCTATATTATAACAACGATCGGAGGCAATGCATAATGAGTGCTATCAATGAAAATGTATACGGAGCTGCATCAGACTGGATATCAGCACCTTATTATGATCCGGAAATACCACGTGAAAACAGGATACTGCTTGCGAATTTTGGTGACGATGACAGCACTATTAAAAAAGCTATGACAGAGGATCTTCTTCCACTCGGTACTGCATGGGATAATACACTCAGTTATGCAGCACTCGGTCCTTCTCACCCTTTGTCTAAGATCCAGTACTATTATTATGACGGTGAATCAGAAGATCCGAAAAAACTAAAAATACTTAATGCTGATGACAGAACAACAACAAATTATGCACTGGGTGTTAACGGTGATCCGGGAATATCAGGTATTTCATTTATTACAACAAAGGGAACAGAGTACAGTCCTAATAAGGCAAGATATAACAGATATAATGACGGTGCCGTATACAATGATACGTACAGCGGATACAGTGATTTTAAACCTTTTACACAGATACCTCTGAAACGATGTGTGCTTGTACCTTATATAAAAGCATATAGATCAGATTTTTCATCTGTTACAATAGATAATCTTGACTATTACATTAATAATCATAAAAACACATATCCATACATTACACAAATAACACTGGAAATTGTAACAGACAGAAATAATACATATGATCCTGATGCAGGTACGGGTACACCGCTAAGAAATGCATACAGCACATTGACAGGCGGTGTTGTACTCGAACCTCTCACCTATGGAAACGGATTTGATGATCCGGAAACAGCTGTTAATACTGATAATGTATACCGACCTATTATCTCTGAAGCAATTGCAGGTGCACTGTTTGATAAACATTTACCTGCTAATCAGGGTACCAATGTTTGGTGTGTACCTGTTGCAAGCGGATTCGGACTTGATTTTACAAATATATATGCTGCAGTTGACGGTGCCATTAATGATAATGATACATCCCGTTTTTACTGTGATGCATCATTATACAATGATGATGCACTGAGAGAATCAGTGAGACATATGACAGCGTGTTATGGTTTATTTTTTGCAGACAGTCTGTCAGATGCTCAATCAAAGAAATTAGATGATCCTGCAATTATGCTGGGTACATTGATAAATGGTGTCGGAAACGGTGATTACACATCCGGATCTGACAACAGAGATCAGCTGCAATGGGCAATGGATGATGTGCATGAAATTGATTATGATCCATCAAATCCGCCTTCAATTGATCCGAATACTTATGATGGATCAATGCATTCTAATGATATGACATTTCTACAAACCGCAACATCACGTTATAATATAACATATGTATCTTTTATTAATCTATGCAGCAAGCTATGGGATGCAATGGCACTGATACCTGCAGGTGATCCGGTCAATGATTATTGTCTTAATGAATTTTTAACGTCAAATCCTATCGATAGTATCGTATCTGTAAAGTATTTTCCGATCAGTGAAAGTCTTGTTGAAATCAGAACTGCTGTCAATTTGCATCTTGGTAAGTATGATACAGGCATAAGCTGTTATCCTGCTAAAACTTCACTTCGATTTGACTGCGGTGATGTATTTATATATCCACGCTTCGGAAATAATAAAGCTAATTGGTTAGACAGCATGACAAAAATTACACTTTATCTGCCGTTCTGCGGTACACTTGATCTTGATCCTGAAACTTATATGAACAGATGGGTTAATGTAGAATATGCTATTGACCTGATAACAGGTAACTGCAGCGCATTTATTTCAGTACATGGTGATGCACTTACACCCGGTGACGGACTCGGAAATGAAGTCATAACAGATGCTGCTAACGGTAATTGCGGAATTGAATTACCTGTTACCGGTATACAGCACATTACGCTTGAATCGCAGCTGTACAATGCAACTGAAAATCTGAAAGCACTTAGAGTTAACGGTGCTATCAGCGGGATGCAGTCGATCCTCGGTCTGAGTAAGGCTGCAGGCGGTGATATAACATCAGGTTTGCAGGCTCTCGGCAGTACAGGCAGTACAATATACAATTTCCTGCACAATGAAAGTGTTGCTGAGTATAACCTGCAGCACACACAGCTGCCTATCAAAATGATCGGTACTACATCATCTATGACAGGCGGAATGTGTGAGTTGCATCCGACAATTATATTTGAACGTCCGGTATTACCTGACAGCAGAAGTTTTTCCGAACAGGATTATGCATCAACTATCGGTTATGCCTGCTGCCGTTCAGCTGCAGTCAGTTCATTTTCAGGTTATACGGAATTTGCATCTGTTGTACTTGATGGATTTTCTGCATCAGCTGCAGAAAAAACACTTATTCTTAATGCATTGAAGTCAGGTGTAATTCTTCCTTGATGAGTGAAAAAAAGCGCTGAATTATCAGCGCTTTTTCTTTTCAGAATTTACGGTTCTGCACATTAAAGACCTGCTGTATGTAGTCTTTTGCCATTGATAGTGTGAAATCAATGGGTATAATTGCATGATAACATCCGCAGATCTGATCACCGGTAACACCACAGCAGTCAGTAAGTGTTATCTTGTATGTAGTATCACGGTCATCATATACTGATGCAAACTTATGGGAAAACATATGCTTTATGATAAGCTCAGGCTTCATATAGTTCTTTTTCACCCACTTAGTCACATTATAGTATTCAAGCGGTTTTTTAATATTTTTTGCTTTTATTTCTGCAGGTATTGCCCCTTTTGGCAAGCCGGCGATAACCGGCATGATCTTATCACCCTGCTGCTTTATATACTTCTTGGCACCCATCGCTAAAAACTGATCATACATCTTATCGAAATCCCAGCAGCCTAAGTCAAGAAGAAGTTCTTTCTGCGGATGATCTTTAAATATTTTACGGTTTATTTTTTCAACACCTGCATTATACTTACGCAGTTCTTCATCAAGCTCCGGACATGGTTCATAAAAAAGACTGTCAGTATCATACTGTATGATCCTGTCAGGATATTTTGATATGAAGTACATCAGTATTTTTCTTGCGTATGAAGTTGTCCAAAATGCTATGTACGGATCTAACCACGATTCACAGCGCATCTGTGCGAATGACTTTCTTCTGTCAGGCTCGAACGTACCGCCTGTTTTTGCAACAGGATCATATACTTCATCAAACACATTCAGACAGTCATGTGTTTTCGTAGCTGTTACACCATAGTATGTATTGATATTGATCTTAGCATCTTTATAAGCCTGTGTTTCTTCTGCCGGTGTATGCTTCAGTGTAGCTTTTGTAATGTAGTCTTCCTTGATAGGATTCTGAAGCCAGTCAGGAAGCCTTTTATATCTGTCGAATACCCACATACGCAGCGGTGTAATTTTTAGCTCATATATCATTTCATACGCTTCAATATCTACATCATTAAGCACTACATAACAGTTCTTAGCCTGCAGGATCTTACCGTTATACGCTATCATTTCAAGCGGTTTACCCCATTTAGCAGCGAATATCTTTGATTCATAGTTAAGCACCTTATGCTTACTGAAAGTAGCATGATGTGAGAAGGATTTAAAATCTACTATTGCAAGAATGAAAAATGGTTTTTTGTGTTCGTCCCTGATAGTAGTGTATTCTGAAAGATCTGTTTCATGCAGCCATCCGGCAGGAAATTTCTTATGAAGCATTATTGCAGGGTAGTCTGATGTGAGATCAGCCATCATAACATTTTTCAGCGTTTTACCAACTTTATCTATATTAGATCCGCATAGACCGCCTGAATATCCGTATTCCCTGCATAGGTTCCATTGAGCTGCATCTACATACTTATGCTTATTGCACATCTTCAGAAATTCAATGTTATTTTTCTTATGCATTTTCGGATCAAGCTTGGATTCATTATAATTCAGTCGCTGCTTAGTCAGTGCAGGATCTTCCCTGATACTGTTTTTAAGCTTGGTTCTCACAAATCCGGATCTTGTATACGGCAGTACTAAACCGCCATTATCCTGCTTATAGGTCTCGAATATAGATTCATGCATTTCTGTCAGTATGATAACATCATTGATACAATACTGTGTTTCTTCAGCTGTCAGCGGTGTGCAGTACTCACTGTTAGATATTCTGATCTTACTGTAATCAAGATCACCTTTAAGCTTCTTGGTAGTACACCACTTATCAGCTATATCTGACAGTGACTTACCGAACAAACCTAAGCATTCACGAATTTCAACAACATCAAAATTCAGATACAGACATTCACGTGGACTTTTAGCAAAGCATTTCTTGCATTCAAGCATCTGAAACAGCTTATACTTGATGAATGAGAATTCATGCGATAGATTAGCAACCCATATTATACACTTAGCAGGATAATCAGCACCCATATTCAGATAGTGAAGTGTATCTATTAATGTGTCGAGAAATGTAAACAGCTGTTCAGGCAGACGGTATATAGCATAGTGTTCTGTACCAACTGCTATCTGATAAGTGTAACAGAAACAGTGATCAACTATTGTTACTGACTTCTGCTTTTTTTTGCCGTAAGTTTCCTGATGTGTTATTGTAGTTGATTCTGTATCAAGACCTACAGCTAACTTATATATAGGCTGCACTGACAGCTTGGTACAGTCATCCGGATCCATGATTGGTGATGACTGCTCATCAAATAAGCACATAAAAAGCGCTGTCAGCTCATCTGTTCTGTAATTAGTTATGTCAGTCATAATCATGCACCTCTTCTTCACAGGGATCTATATCTGCGAAATATCTTGCAATGATATACTGCTGCATTACATAATTCTCACGCTGCAGCAATTCAATTTCAGATCTGAGCTGATGTATGTATGCTTTTATTTCCGACTCACTCATTTCAGTATTACCGATCATCATGATCAACACCACCTATCTGGAAATAATAGATTTCAATAAAGTCTACTCTGATGCATACATATTCAGTGTCGGTATGTTCGATCTTTAATTCCAATGCACGATCATAGATATCATGTGCTAATGTTCCCACCGTAAAACAACTGACACTGTTAAGTTCTCTGTCACGCAGCCATATGCGATATGTACACAGAAAATTATTCATAATATCACCTTCAATCCATATCTATATCAATGTCATAATCGGAAGGATCACCGAACAGATCTGTGTTTTCATCAAGCAAAACATTGACTGTACGTTTCTGTGATTCATCCTGATTGACTGATGTTACAACTTCACCTGTTTCATCAGCTAATCCATAACCATTTTTTTCATAGAATTCTCTTGCTTTTTCAACGTCAGCTATCAGATGCTCGAATATTTCTTCATACTTAGAAAGCCTGTATTCTTCATCATTCCATACATCATACTTACTATAAGGAATTCCGAAAAAATCACATCCATCCATGCAGGCATATACTTCATCAACTATGTCGAAAAAATCATTACTGATTCTGCTGTACCACTGCTGGAAGGTCTCAGATGGTTCTTCATCGGTTTCATCTTCTGTATCTATCCACTCATCAGGACTTACAGTTTCAGGTACACCGTATTTCCTTTTCAGCTGTGATATGGTCTTACGATTACGTGTTATCTTGCTTATCTTCTGATGTTTCTGACGGTTCGCTTTATTATTCTTTGCTAAGGTCACACCGTTACTGTCATATGTTTCAAGACCTGCTAAGAACAGCTGCTGTGTAGCTAAGTCATATGGTATACTGTTGGTACCGAATACTTCAGCTATCTTCCTGATGTTACGATTGATCTTATCAATATTCTTTTGTGTAATGCTTTTTGTTTTCTTCTTAGCCATACATTACACCGCCTTGATCAGATCTTCAGATACTACATAGTTTCTGAAGTCAAGTGTACTGTTATTCAGATATTCAAGTACATGATAGTGAATGCAGTACTTTCTCTCACTGCCTGATGCAGGATCTATTCTATGCACAGCGTATGTCATATGCTTCAGGTCAACTATATATCCGACCTTGACGCATATATACTTGACATAGTTTCTGTAGATCCATATTTCATCATAATCCTGCAGCAGCTCATCACCGGTCAGCTCACCAATGCTGTTATTGTATACACCTATCAGATCATTTTCTATCATACTATTAACACCCCTTTTGCTATCAGCTGCTTATGCACATTCTTGATAGTTGTAAGCGTGGTCTTCTGATCATCACGGAAGTATATGCCCTTAGCATACACTGTATAGCCGGAACAGTCAACAATGTATTCTACACTGTATCTATGTCCGCAGTACTCAAAATGTTTCTCCGGGATCCTGTATCTTTTTTCAAATGCCCTGCGTTCAGCATATGTATGCGGTGATCGCTTAATGCTGCTGCGGAACATTTCATGATTTGCTATTATGGCACTGATCAGACTTACTATTTCAACGTCAGTCATTAATAGTCACCTCTTTCTATCATTTCCATAGAGATCAGATACATAGTACAGATCAGATGGTTCTTACATTCACAGCAATTCTTGATAGGACACGGAATCTGCATGAAGTCTCGATGCAAAATATCAAGAACATCTGCACTGCTCAGTGATGCAGGAAATGTCAGATGATACTGACAGCGATACGGATTAAGGCAGGGAGCACACAGTGACAGGCATATGTCATCCCACGCCCAGTTGAAACACTTCTTAGGCTTAATGCATTTCATATATTATTCTCCTCTTTAAAATTATTGCAGGATCCTGACTTGTACGGCAGGAGCTGCTGATGATAACGTCGGCATACACTACATACTGTTAATAATTGTGCTTATTATACAATTTGTTTTACTTATAAACGATACTATCCGACAGCTTAATTTTATCATATGTTGGATTATATGTGGTTAATTTACTGTAAACATTTTATTACTCTGAGTTTAATTTTCTGTAAATATGTTGTATGTATTTACTGTTTTAATGTTTTGACTATTATATTTTTAACTTGGTGATTTTTTGTGCATTATTACAAATTGTTAAATGTTTATTTGTTTAGTGATTTTATTAAGT
>JAGBVS010000159.1 GCA_017630195.1 Bacteroidales bacterium
CTGGAACAATGTTATTCTTCATGATAATTTATGTTGACTTTTTTTGATTAAAAATATCAGAATTAAGTTTGAACGTCAAAATTATGAAAATATTTAATATAAAAGTCTTAAATGAAGATTTTTTTTAGTTAAAAGTTTTTAGCTGAAATTCTTGTTTTTGTAATAAAAAAACTGCCCCAAATAAAGAGCAGTTTTTGATACATATTTAATGACTTATTTTTTTACAATCTTTCTGACAATTGTAATGCCATTGTTGTTTGTTGCTTTTATCATGTAAATACCGGATGGTAAATGTTCTATGTTTATAATGTTTTCGTGACTTTCAATTTGCTTTCTTCCAAACAAGTCAACAATTTCAGCAAATCTGAAATCATTCATAATGATGTGGATGTTGTTTACTGCTGGATTAGGGAATGTTTTGAAAAACACTTCCTGTTTCTCTTTTGTTTTCTCTATATTATTGTCTAAATTTAAGGATATTATTTCTGAAAAATTGCTGATAGAATAACCGCTGTCGAACAGATTATAAGTCCTTATTTTATAATAATATGTGCCGCTGAAGTCTTCTTCAGGAATGATGTCCATGAAAACTTGTGTTTCGGCATCATACTCTTTTTCATCGCAAGAAATTAGTGTGAAATTGTCTTCGTATTCGTGCCTGCGGTAAATTTCGTAAAATGTTTTAATGTCTTTTGTCATATAGAGGTCAAGCGGCATATCAATCAAGGCTTCGTCCCACCAATCGATTCTAATAGCTTTTAAGCCACTATATGTGGTGGTGGCCTCAATGAAAATGCCATTTGTTGGTGGAAATGAACGAAATGTCTCAATGGTTTCAATGCAGGACTTAGCTATTCCGTCGCCTTCATTATAAATATTTTGTATGCCATATTCCTTGATGCCATCAGGCGTGTTTTCGTCTGTGAAGGAAAAATTGTCGCAGTTTTCGGACTCGCGATGAATCAACTCTCCGTTGCGATATATGTCGCAGAAGTCGATAGGTATTAATACGCCGCCAATGTATCCTATCAGGTCGTAAGCAACGCCTTGTTGCGTCTGTGTGCTATGGTCTTTCATTGCCTGCCATCCGGTTTCTTCACTATATATACGAGCCTCTCCGGTAGTGGTTTCATTGAGAATGGTGCGTGGAATGATATGTACATCCTTATCTTTTAACGAGCCAGTGAATGAAACGACAAACCAATAAGTCTTGTCTTCAGGAATGGTGATTTGTTCTGGCAAATATGCATCAGCAAAGAATATTGGGTGATTTACGTCAGAGAAGGCGTTTTCTCCGGTTCTGAATATTCTTGTTTCATTGTAGCCGCTTGGTGTATAGCAATTTACATCCTGGCTTCCTGTAACTAATTGGCCGCCATTTTCTGGGTCGCCGTCATAAATGCTTAAATATGCATTTGTTATTGTGAAAATAGAAGTTGCACCTTCGTATATGTAGAATCTTATTCCGAATAAATCTCTTTCGACATCGTATTTAATGTTTATCTTATCCATGATTTTGTACCCAGCATCTTTGTCGGCATTGAATCCATATTGTGTCAGCCCGCTGTGTAAAGAACTGATGTCATAATTGTTGTAACCTGATTTTGGGTGTGTGATGACATCATTGACGTGTATGATTTCGTCGCTGTTGCTCCATTTTAATACTACGTTATTGTTATTGTCGTATTCAAATTTGATGTTCGCAGCGCTAGGAAAATGTTCGCAGCTATAATATGTAAATGTTTTTGAGATGATGTCTGATGTCTCGTTTTCGTGTACGGATGCCACTGCAAACGAATGGCTCTCGTTATCGTTGAAAGAATCTGTGTTGATTTGATATTCTGTGTCTGTGATGTCCTCAATAAATTCATTATCAATCCATATTCTATAGACAAAGGTGTTTTGCGAATCAGGAGCATCCCAAGATGCAAATCCGGTTGACCCTACTCTTAGGTTTTGAGGTGTCTCTGTGATTTGTGACAATATTGCTCCGTTAATAGCAAAGATGAACAATAGTAAAAGATGATGTCTAATTTTCATGGCTTGATTTTTTTGATTAGCAATATTTTATTGTCGCAAAGTTTGTAATAAAATTTGAATAAAACAAGCTATGTTTAAAAAAAAAAGTGGGGTGGTAAGTATTTGAAAGACAATGATATGTGCTTTGTAATGCTGTGTACCTTGGTCAAAAGATATTGTTTATAAATCAATAAAGTAAGTTTTTTTGAAAAAGTGAAACGAATTTGTATTGAAATAGAAAAATGTGGCAAAGAATAAAAAAAGCCGATGTTCATCGGCTCTCTGTGGGACGTACTGGACTCGAACCAGTGACCTCTGCCGTGTGAAGGCAGCGCTCTAAACCAACTGGGCTAACGTCCCTCTTTTTTGGAATATAAAAAAAAGAACGCCATTAGACGTTCTTAGTGGGGCGAACAAGAATCGAACTTGTGACCTCATGCCTGTCAAGCATGCGCTCTAAACCAACTGAGCTACCGTCCCATTTGCGAGTGCAAAGATACAACTTTTTTTTATTCATCCAAATATTTTTTGTGTCATTTTTTATTTTATTTTTGAGTTTTCTAAATCTATAATTATGAATAAAGTTAAGTATCTATTAGTCATTATGTTCCTGATGAGTGCAATGTTCATTGCTAATGCTCAGGAAAAGAAAAATCTTGAATTAGCCGACCTTTACGAACGTCCAACTTTCTCAATGAAGCGCGTAGTCGGCATGAATCCTATGAAAGATGGCAATACTTATGCCACTCTCGAAAAAGGAAAACTCAACATTTATAACTATAAAACAGGTAAACTTGTAAAGACTCTCTTCGATATGAGAGAACTCGTGCTTCCTGGCGATTCACTTCCTCTTCCTCTTTATTCAACATACGAACTTAGTGATGATGAATCAAAGGTATTGTTCATGAATAACATGAATCCTATCTATCGCCATTCTTATACAGCAAGTTTCTATGTTTACGATATTAATAATAAGGCGTTGGCACCTCTTTCTGAAAACGGCGACCAACGTCTCGCAACATTCTCTCCAGATGCTACAAAAGTGGCTTTCATGCGCGACAATAACCTTTTTATTAAAGATTTGAAAACAAACGAAGAAATACAATTTACTCACGATGGAGAATGGAACCATGTAATAAATGGCGCTCCAGATTGGGTTTATGAAGAGGAATTTGGTTTTGCGCAAGGTTTCTTCTGGTCTCCAGATAGCAAAAAAATTGCTTACTATCGCTTTGATGAGTCAAATGTTAAAGAATTTAACATGCAAATGACAGAAGGCTTGTATATGCAGGATTATAAATTCAAATATCCAAAAGCGGGTGAAGATAACTCAATCGTTGAAGTCTATGTTTATGATGTTGCTACAGGAGAGACAAAGAAAATGGATACTGGTGAAGAAACTGATATTTATCTTCCAAGAATTAAATGGACTCAAGATCCTAACGTCTTGGCAATCC
>JAGBVS010000160.1 GCA_017630195.1 Bacteroidales bacterium
CCGAAGAAACGTTTAGGTTTTTGAAGTGCGTTGGCTTCAACACCGCCGGAGAGAACTTTGCCTGATGCTGGTGACACTGTGTTGAAAGCACGGGCAAGACGTGTGATAGAGTCGAGGAGGATGACTACATCGTGTCCGCATTCTGTCAGACGTTTTGCTTTTTCTAAAACGATGTTAGCGATTTTGACGTGTTTTTCTGCTGGTTCGTCGAATGTTGAAGAGATGACTTCTGCGTTAACGCTTCTTGCCATGTCGGTAACTTCTTCAGGACGTTCGTCGATCAATAATATAATAAGGTAAACTTCAGGATGGTTTGCTGCTATTGCGTTAGCTACTTCTTTAAGCAAGACAGTCTTACCAGTCTTAGGCTGAGCGACGATGAGACCACGTTGACCTTTTCCGATAGGAGCGAAGAGGTCCATGATTCTTGTTGATATAGTGCCGCCATTATGGCCTGTGAGTTTGAACTTTTCTGTTGGGAAAAGAGGAGTGAGGTAGTCGAATGGGATACGGTCGCGAACCTGTTCAGGTGTTAATCCGTTGATTTTATTTACCTTGATGAGAGGGAAATATTTTTCTCCTGACTTAGGAGGACGGATGATGCCTTGTATGCTGTCACCAGTCTTTAGTCCGAATAATTTAATTTGAGACTGGGATACATAAATATCGTCAGGTGAGTTGAGATAGTTGTAGTCAGATGAGCGAAGGAAACCATATCCGTCAGGCATTATTTCCAAAACACCTTCAGCGTTGACTACGGCATCAAATTCAGAAACGATTTCTTCTTTTTTATACTTGCTGTATGTATTTTCCTCTTGTGTATTTGTTACTTGATTATTTGCTTGATTTTGTGCTGTTTCATAATTTTCAGCAGGCTCTTCAACTGTAGATGTGACAGTAATTTCGGTTTCTTCAATAGAGGTTGATTCAGCAACAATATCCTTAGTATCTTTAATATCTTCTTTTATTTTAGTTTCTGTTTCTGTGGTTTCACTTACAGCCGCTTTGCTTTTTTTCTTTGCGTAAGATACGTGTTGTACTTTGTTTTCCTCGTCGTCATTATTTATTGTTGTTTTGACAACGTCGGTTCTTTTTCCTATTCTTGGACGTTTCTCGCGTTTAGGTTTTGCTTCGCCGCCTTCATTAGTGTCTTGGTTTTCTGTATTTTGTGCGGATTGCTCAGCTGCATTTTCTTTGTCTTTGTTCTCCATGAATTCTTTATCAGGCCTTGAAGTCGCAATTTTGCGTCCTCTTTTCTTTGGCTTTTCTACGGCAGCGGCCTCTGTTGTTGTGCTGTCGTCTTTTTCTTTTTTATCTTTAATTATATCAGGATGAACTGCTTGCTGGTCGATGATGCAGTAAACCAATTCGTTTTTTGGCAAATTGACGTTTTCAACTCCTAATTGGAGAGCAATCTCTTTGAGTTCAACTAACGATTTTTCGTTTAGTTCGTAGATGTCGTACATAGAATTTCCCTTTTGATTTGAGTTAAAATGAAGGAACTTTTAATTGAAAAACGAGATGGAATTATCTCTTTTATATTGAAACAACAACATTGGTTAATTGTTCAAATGACAGTGCAAAAATAATCATATTTTCTTGAAAAACCAAGCGATTTAAATATTTTTAAAAAAAATAATTTCTTTGGAATCTTATCATTATCTTTGCAAAAAAATAAAAATGTTTTATATATGATACAAAGAATTCAAACTGTTTTTCTATTCCTTGCAACAGTCTTTGCAGGAATCTTGTTTTTTACTCCAGTATTTTCGTTCACTTATGGAGAAGAATTGATGAAGCTTTCAATATTCGGAGTCGATAATGCAAATGAGGCTCTTCAGTTTTCTGGAACCTATTCGTTGCCGTTGCTTCTTATTACAATTTTAATTGTTGCAATACCGGCAGTTACTATTTTTATGTATAAGAAACGTGAGCTTCAATTGAAATTGTCTTCTTTGAACATTTTCTTGAATGCGGCATTATGCGGATTGATTTTCTTGTACTACGCTTCTGACGTGGAAAAAAGAGTTGACATTGAAACTGTAAGTTATATGTTCGGAACATATATACCTCTTATTAATATGGTTTTGTCGGTTTTGGCGATGAGATGGATTAAGAAAGACATTGATTTGTTGAAGTCTGTTGACAGATTGCGTTAAACGAAAAATGCTGCGAAATTTCGCAGCATTTTTTTTAATATTTATCGGCTTCGTATATCTCAAGGTTACTTGCTTCTTTGCCGTCTATTTGGAATCTCATCATTGTTACCTTTTTATGAAATCCTTTCATTCCTGCTGCTCCGGGATTAAGATGAAGCAGATTTAATTTTGGGTCTCGCATCACCTTTAATATATGAGAATGACCGCTGATAAAAATGTCGGGTTTCTCTTCCAAAAGCAACTGTTTTATTCCTGGTGCGTAATTGTCGGGGTAACCTCCGATATGTGTCATCACGACTTTCATTTCCTCGATGTTAAATGTTTGGAATTGAGGGAAATCGGCTCTTATTTCCCAATCATCGATGTTTCCAAAGACCGCTCTCAGTTTCTTGAAAGCAGACAATTCGATGGTAATGTCGTAATCTCCAATGTCTCCGGCATGCCATATTTCGTCGCAGTCTTTGAAAAACTCGTAGATTTTAGGATTAAGCCATCCGTGTGTGTCTGATAACAAACCGATTCTTGTCATAATCAAGGAATTCTGTATGAAATACCTACGCTTAAAACTTCTTTGAATTGCAAGAATGAATCGCCTTCAATAGGTTTGATGTCTTCATCATAAACAAGACGTGCTGTAACGTTGCAGTTTAACCAGTCGTTGACTTTCATGACGATAGCGTTGTCCCAGTCGAAGTCTAAACGGCATCCGTATTCTTTTTCTAATGCGTTGAAGTCTCTTGTTTGCATATAATCGTAGAAAACAACGAGTTTAGAAGTGAAGACGACGTTTTTGAAGATTTCGTAGTTGACGTTTGCGATTAACTGAGCACCGAGTTCCATGCGGAAGATTTTGCCAGGTGTGACGCCGAATGCACCAGCTGCTGATAATTCTTCGTCGTTAACGATTGTCAATCTGCCTGAAGCAGGAGCGAGGTTCAATGAGAACCATTTTGCTGGAGTGTATTGAGCACCAAGACCAACTGTTAAGTAAGCAGGAGCGAGGAATGTAGAAATTTTGTTTGTGCTGTCATTTTTATAGTCGAAACCATCAGCGAATTGTGTTTGGAAGTTAAGGTTAGCTGTGATGTATAATTCGTCTTTTACAACATCATAACCATATAAAGAGCTTAAATTGATACGGTCGTCTGTTTTTAATGGTTTCATGTCGAAATCAAAATAACTGTAACCTAAAGCGAGGTCGATGTTGTTATCCCACTTTGATTTTCCGTTAAGATAGTTGATGTTATATTTCAATGTGCTTAAACCGTTGATGTTGTCTTGTCCGCCAGATGTCCAATTTGAGAAATGACTTTGTGATACGTTAAAACCAACGAAACCTCCATGAGTCCATTTGTTTTCTGCATCTTGTGCAAAAATCATTTGTGATGCGAAAAGCATCATTGCGAGTGATAGTAAAAACTTTTTCATAAAAATAAATTTTAAGTTAATTATTGATTGAATTTTTAATATTGATTTCCATCGTGATAGTTTCTTTCTCCGAATTGGAATGTGATGTCTTGTGTCGTTTTAACTCTAACGAGCTTGTTGTCCTTGATGCCAGGAATCCATAAGAGATTTTGAATCAGACGAATAGCTTCATTGTCGCAGCCACCTCCAACGCTGTTTTCTATTACTATGTTGGAAGCTTTACCGTCTGGTTCGATGATGAAGCTGAGTTTTACTGTTCCTGATATTTCAAACTCTTTGGCTTGGTCTGGATATTTTAATTCGGTACGAAGATAAGCACCGAAAGATATGTTCTGATTATTAAAGTAAGGTGTTGGAGCTTTGTCGAGGTTCTTGTATTCGTATATTGCGTATGAATCGTCAGTTGGAAATTCTTGCTCGGGAATGAATTTGATTTTGTTTTTCTCTAAATTTTTCAGATAGTTTTTTGCGGAAAATTCCACAATGTATTCATGATTGAAGTCGATAGGAAGGCCGTTGTTTGTTGCAGGATTCCATATGATTTGCTTTACGAGGTGTATCGCTTCGTCGGCGCATTCGTTGTTGAATGCGTTCTCAACTCGGTGGCCGTGTGCGTTCCCGTTTTTGTCAACAGTAAATAAAACAGTTATTTTTCCGTTTAGTTTGTTGTCGAGCGCATTTTGTGGATATACGAGATGCTGCTGGATTATGTTCTTGGTCATTGCTTTGCCGGAAATTGGTTCTGGTCTGACAATTGTTTGAGCCATAATTATATTGGCTGATAATAAAAATATTATTAGGTGCAGAAGTTTGCTGGTTTTAAATAGCTCAGTTTTCATATCGTTTAATATTTATGACGAAAAATAAATTAAGCCGCAATTTAGTAAAATCTTTTCAAATATTAATTGTTTTCTTGAATAAATTGTTAAATTTGTAAACTTATTGATAAATAAAAATAGTATGGATAATAATATGGTTTTTGGGCTTCATCCGGTGGAGGAGTTGATTAGAGCGGAGAAGGAAATTGAGAAAATTTTCGTTCAAAGTGGATTGCGTTCCCCTCAGATTTCTGAGATTGTACATTATGCAAAAACACATAATGTTACAGTTCAATATGTTCCGTTGGAAAAGCTTAATCGTTTGACAAGAAAGAATCATCAGGGAATAGTTGCTTTTATTTGTCCTATTTCATATCAGTTGATTGAAGAAGTTGTTCCTATGGTATATGATGAAGGTAGAATGCCTTTTGTTGTTATATTGGACAGAGTTACTGATGTGCGTAATTTTGGAGCAATTGCTCGTACTTGTTATGCGGCTGGAGTGGATGCTATCGTTATTCCATCGCGCGGCTCGGCATTAATTAATGGTGATGCGATGAAGACATCTGCAGGTGCTTTGTCGAGAATAAATGTGTGTCGTGTAGAAAATATCAAAGATACTATTGATTTCCTGAAGAGTAGTGGAGTGAAGATTGTTTCTGTTTCTGAGAAAGGACGCAGGAATATATGGGAATCTGATTTTAAAGTTCCTGTAGCGATAATGATGGGTTCTGAAGAAGATGGTATAAGTGAGGCTTATTTGAAACGTTCTGATGAACATCTTTTGATTCCAATGCCTGGCGATATTGATTCTTTAAATGTTTCTGTGGCAACTGGTGTTATTTGTTTTGAAGTCGTAAGGCAGAGAATGGGTTGATGGCGAAAGGCAAAAGGCTAAAGACTAAGGGGAGAGCTGCTGTAAAATAACGGCAGCTCTTTTTTTGTTAATATTTTAGAGTGTTGTAATAAAAAAAATCAGCGTGAAATTTCACGCTGTTTTTTTTATCGTTAAAGAAATATTATTTGCTTTTACGAGCAGCTTCTTTAATACGAGCTTTTTTACCACGTAAACCTCTGAGGTAGTAAATACGTGCTCTTCTTACAGCACCTTCTTTATTTCTTTCGATGCTTTCAATCATTGGAGATGAAATAGGGAAAATTCTTTCTACACCAACGTTACCTGAAATTTTTCTAACTGTGAAAGTTGCATGTGAACCTTCGCTAGCGCGTTGTAAAACTACGCCTTGGAATTTTTGTAAACGTTCTTTATTACCTTCAACGATTTTGTAAGTTACAGTGATTGTATCACCAGCTTTGAACTGTGGAAAATCCTTAACTTGAACTTGATCTTCAACAAATTGAATTAACGCGTTTTTCATTTCTGATATAATTTTTTTTGTTCTTTATTCCTA
>JAGBVS010000161.1 GCA_017630195.1 Bacteroidales bacterium
AATTACAATACCTTTGTAAATCAGGTGAATACTTCCATTACAGAATTCATGAATGAATGGACTGCTGAAATTGACGCACGGCTGGACGGACAGGACAGTGTAATCAATGATGCACTTCTGTTCATGAAAGCCAATCTGACAGACGCTGTAGAATATCATATTCGTGCAATGACGGGCAGTGGAGAACTTGAAGCAATTTTGAACCGTGAGTTAATGCTGAATGTTCAGAATGATTATTATAACGCTGTAGGTTCTCCTAGGGTGGAAGAATCCATTTCGATCTGTAAAGCACAAAACAAAGCATTCTATGTTCCCGCCGGAAAAACTCTGGAAATTAATTCTACCCTTGATCTTACCGGGCTTGATGTGGTTATTAACGGTACAATTCAGCAGAATCACAACGGAACAGGGGTAATTATCGGGGATAATGATTTACAGGTGCGGAATGTTTACATTCGGGAAATTCTGAATCCGAACTATATTTCCGGTGATATTTCGGTACAGGTACAGGGTGTAAAACGTGCAAAAATCACAATAGACTATGCACCCGTTATCCGTGTTTATGCAAACGGAGATAACAGTCTTATTTCCTCTGTCGCTTACTCTACCTTCAATATTCTCTGCTGTAGACAGCTTATTATTGAAGATGAACCGGGTACTTCTGAAATCGGATGGATTAATGAAAACATTTTCAATGTTTCCCGTGTGCTTGAAAAACTTGCTATTACGGGTAATACCTATCAGCACAATAACAACGTGTTCAACAAACCCTGCATTGAAAATGGGTCACTCATTCTGAAAAATTGTAAACGTAATGTTTTCTACAATTTGAGAAATGAGAACATGAAGGAAATCAACCTTGATTCCTCCACATGGCAGAACAAAATTATTTACAACTATCACAGCGGAATTGTCTATAACAGGGGTTCCAATGTTGTGGATAATGGTAGGGATAACCTGATTGAATGTGAAACATGGCAGAATAACAGATATGTTCCTATTTGTTCCATCACAGCAAAATCTATTGAAAAGGGACTGTATTCTATCCATAACGCAGAAAGTTTCACGGTTTCTGGTAATACTATTACCCCTACAGAAACCTATAAATCTATTGTCCATCAACTGGAAATTCCTGCTAAATACATCAAACGTATTCGTGCAACTACAGATACCGGGTGTATCAGAATCCGTATTGCCCTTCTGAATACAGAGGGTGAAGTTATCACGGAAGGTGGAAACTTTGGTGGAGAATCGTTTGAACACCCTGTATTTTACTATGGTGTAGCAGATAGCAAACTTACACTTGACGATCAATCCATGTATAACCCGAACACTTCTGCAACCTCCCAGACGGTTGACATTCTCAACACCAATGCCGATAAAATCAAAATCACGGTACAGTCGGCAGAAAATCTCAATCCGTTTACATACATGACACTGCTTGCAGGATGTTCCGAACGTGATACCGCACATCTTGAATATCTGAAATACTATGTAATGTGAGGTTAAAAAATGGCTTTCAATCCATCATCTACAATTTACCTTTGTAATGTTCCGATTGATAGCACATATAAAAATCAAATTTGGTTTGGTAACAAAACCGCACAGTTTGATTATTTCTTTGCAAGGGCAGATAAAATTTTTACTGACTATTTAACCGTCCGGAAAACCAAACCGGACGGTTCCTTGCAAAGCTCCGTGCGTGTCAATAACAATATTGATGATTTGTATGGATGCAATTATATGTTTTATCAAAATGAACATCATGGAACAAAATGGTTTTACGCATTTATAACCAACCTCGTTTATATTAATGAAGGAACAACCGAAATCGTTTTTGAGACGGACGTGTTCCAAACATGGCTATTTGATGTAGAGGTATTACCGTCGTATGTGGCAAGGGAACATAGTACCGTGGATATTCCCGGAGACAATGTTGTCCCGGAACCGTTCAATTTCGATGGTTATCATTTTTACTCTGTGTTCGATGATTCTTCTCTGACTAATTGGGGTTATCTGATTACATCAACGCATGATTTGGATGATTCCGGCTTCCGGGGTAAACGTTTATCCGGGGTATATCAGGGATTGTATTTTTACTACTATGACAATGTGGATTATGTGGGCGCGGCTCTCGATCAGTTGGAAGATGAAGGAGGGGATTGTATTGTTTCCGTTTCATTGATTCCGGAATTTTGTGTGGAAAATTCAATCGACGAGGACGAGGGTGCAAACCGATCTCTTGTGGCATCACGAAAACCGAACGAAACCGACATTGACATAGATATGACTGCATTCGCTATCACGTTTGGGGGCTACACACCCAAAAATCAAAAGTTATATACAGCACCCTTTTATAAACTGATTGTGACAAATCACTCAGGACAGCAAGCCGAATACAATTTTGAAGATTTTGACCGACCTTTAAAACCTTCTTTCCGGATGTACGGTGATGTTTCTGCAAACCCTTCAATCACTCTTTGCCCACTTGATTACAAGGGATTGGGTGAAAATATTGACGAGGGAATATCTATACAGGGTTTTCCTCAGTGTTCCACAAATACGGATTCCTATAAATTGTGGCTTGCAAAAAACCAATTTGGTATTGCTTTAGATGTTGGTTCATCTATTGCTAACCTTGCAATGGGGGCAACTCTCTCTGCGTCGGGAATTGGTGCAGGTTTTGGAGGTATGCAGTTAGTAGCGGGTGCATCGGGTGTTTTATCGACGGTGAATTCTGTTTATCAAGCGAAAAAGCAACCGAATAGCGGTCAGGCGGGTTCCCCGAAAAACAACCTTTTAACCGCAATGGGACAGAACAAATTTGATTATTATGTGAGGACGATCAAAAGAGAATACGCCATAACCATAGATGCTTTTTTTACAATGTATGGTTATCAGGTAAACCGCATTAAAGTCCCGAACTTTAACACTCGCCCATGTTGGAACTATGTACAGACCGTGGATGTAAACATTTCCGGAGGTATTCCCGGGAATGACATGGAACGGTTAAAACAAATGTACAACAATGGTGTTACATTTTGGCGGGGGAACGTCACAGTCGGCGACTATTCACAGGA
>JAGBVS010000162.1 GCA_017630195.1 Bacteroidales bacterium
TCAAAGTAACGGAATTTTAATTTGGGAGTCTTGTCATCTTCCGAATCACTGTCATCTTTGATAAATGTAGGATTGATTGGGACATTGATGGTAACGTTCCTTCTCTCGGTCTTACTAACGATATTGTTTTCATAACGGCTTTCATAATAAGGATTTTTCTCAAATTCACCATCCTCAGTGACAGAATACACGTTAATTTTCAATCCGTTAAAACTATCAACTATCTTTACCTTATTGTTGTTTATAAGAACCTCAACATTATTACCATTGGCAATCACTATGGTGTCGTTTTTTGTTTCTTGTGAAAAAACATTTACAACCAAAGTAATTAAAATCGAAACTAATACTATTCTTTTCATATCATTAAATTTTAAATTATTTTATTCATTCCTTAATTCAAACTCAAGATCTCCATATCGTATGTCTATCTTTACATGACGAATATCGTTGCTTCCGTTATAATCTCCAATTATCGTTGTCTCATCATCTTTCTTGATATATCTCATTGCTGTATCTTCAAGAAAAACACTTTCCACATCGGCATGTAGAGCTGCAATATTATATGAAAATTTATGAGATTCTTTGAATATGACACTAACATCAGAGTATTCGGTTTTTATGTCAATAAGTTCAAAATCATGATGCACTTTGTTTATTTCGATATCACCATATCTTGAAGTGAAATTGATTTTCTTTAAAAGATGATCTATTTCAACATCGCTATAAGAATTATCCATTGTCAAATCCTTGACGTTTTTTAAGTATGTGTCGCTATATTGCAGTTTAAGATAGGCGGCTTCAATATCAGAACATGAAATATCTGAGTATTGACAAAATGCCTTCAACGATTGTATGTCACCAAACTTACCGTTACCGTATTGAATATTGACATTAACATCATTTCCTGTGTTGACACGAATATTGCCGTAACGTATTTTAGCATCAACTTTATCCGCATATTTTATTTTAGCATTGCTATAAGCAAGATTCATCTTATTGTCGCCGAACAGACTGTCGATTGAGAAATTACCGTAATCCAAATCCAAGTCAAGATATCTGTTGAGTTTATCAACATTGACATTGCCATAAGCATTATGAATTACAAGGAATATATTTCTAGGAATCATGATATAATAATCAATCTGAAACTCAACATTATTCATCCTACTAGGTATAACAGTCTTCGCCATTATCTCTTTGTTGGCTTGAGAATTTTCAAAGTCTATATCAATCTGATACAGCTGTTCTTCAGCTTTTTGCTCCTTATTTGACTTAACTATTATCTCGACATGAAAACTGATATGATTTTCATTCCATGTGGAAATCTCATAGTCGCTATACTTACCCAAAAGATTAAGTGTATAATTTTCACCAGCATCAAAGTTAGCGTCGATGATTCTCTTCTTAGTGTATTTATAATTATTGTTAAACTCCTTATCTGGCGAACCTTCTGCAAAGCTAAACGAAACAACAAAACACAGCAGCAATGTAAAAACCAGCTTTGCCAATGACCAACGGTCAATCGTCATCATCTTAGTTTTCATAATTATTCCTCCTTATTTTTATTGAGTTTTATATATATCGAATTTAATGTCTGCAGTTTATTATTATAAATTTGCGACGTTATTGCGAGTTGTTTCTCTTCGGGCAAAGGAGCAATTTCAGCAAACACCTCTGTGGTATGATTCATGCTTTCTATCAACATATTGATTTCGTTTCTTGTCGAATCATCTACATTATCCAAGATATCTTCAAGCAACATAATCGTCTTGTCAAGCTGTTGCTCATACAACCTTCTCATTTCAACGACCTTCTCATTTTCATTATAAAGATTAGGTTTAATATTATCTTGTTCGCCAAGAATCAATAAGGCAAGTATTACAGCTGCTGCCGCAGAAGAAATGCCGAACCAGACACGTCGAATTATTGGCTCAGTTTCGTTGCGTTTTTGCAGTTTCATAGCAAAACGTTCCTGATGACCAGCAGGTAACTCAACCATAAACTTGTTCTTGTTATCTTTTATATAGTTTTCCATATTATAAAGTATTCTATTTCTTAAGCACCTAATTCTCTCTTAAGTTTTTCTTTCGCCCTTACGTATTGCGACCTAACCGACGACGGCTTGATATCTAATATTTCAGCTATGTCAACGAAATCAAGTTCATCAATGAGATGAAGATATAAAACCATTCTGTATCCATCGGGAAGCAGATCGATTTTTTCTTTTATTAAATCTATAGAAAACGAAGGCTCATCATTATCATCATCGTACTGACCGATAACTTCATTTTCTATTTCGGTAAAGAAAGGTATTTTGCTATGTTTGCGATACCAATCGATGCTTTTGTTGACAGCTATCTTCTTTACTAGAGAGATAAAATCTTTTTCCGTTCCAAGAAATCTGTCTATATTGTCAAATGCTTTTAAGATAGAATCTTGCATTATCTCTTCAGCATCGAATTCATTCTTCACAATATGGAGACTTGCATTATAAACCGGCATCGCACAGATGTTGTATAACTCCATCATCGCTTTGGAGTTACTACGCTTGCACTCTTTCAACAAATCTTCAAATCTCGACATATTTCTTGCATTTTACACTCATTTAACGTAGACTTTGAAAATTTGCTGCATGAAATCTACAATATTCTAAAGTTTTTCTTACTCCTCGCTGAACATCACCGCTCTATTCAGAAGCTGATTAAACTCTAGTGAAGTCTTGAATTCTTCCAAAGCCCATTCTATCAGGTTGTCGCTATAAAGCATTCCTTCTGGAAGTGTCTGAACCAGATTATATTGTTTCAGTCTGAGAAGATAATCGTAAGGACTGTCTTTTGGAAAATCTTTAGGAGTCTTAGCGAGACTGCATGACGTATCTAGGGTAAAGTTCTTCGCTTTTTCGATAGCCTTTTCAAAAGCGGCACCATCGTAGCAGATGTCTTCTCTTATGTTTTTAAGAGCATTTTTATCTGGATTCCACAAGCCTGTGAACAAACCATTACAGCCAAGATATTCGGCGTCTTCGCCTTCAAAGTGAAGATAGTAGCCAGCAAGTCCCGACTTCTTTCCATTAGGGCAGACATAAATTCCCATGTGTGTTTTGTAAGGACGCTTGTCGGGCGAGAAACGTATGTCGCGATAGATACGATAGGTGCAGTCGCTCACGCTGAGGTTCTTTACAGAAGAATCAAATTTAGAGATACCCTCGATGAGTTCGACGGTCATATTATTAATACGTTCCTGGGCTTTGAGATACAAATCTTTATTTTCTTGAAACCAAGGGCGGTTGTTATTCATCAAGACGCCATTGAGAAATGTCATTACATCTTTCATAAAAAAAACTATCTTTTGTGCAAAGATAGTTTTTTTTGAAATTCAGAAATTCAAAACTTCAAAACTTCAAAATCTTCTGAAATTCTGAGTTTTTGAGTTTTTGAGATTCTATTAGAATTCTAAAGTTTTAACCTCAGTCTGTGGCACGAAGTCGAATGGTTCGTATTTAAGAAGTTGCATAGCAGCGAATTTCTTGTCTTTTGAATGAACCACATAAAGCTGGACGTTGCCTTCGTCAACTCTCTTGAATTTCTCTATTGAATTATAGTCGGCATTGTCGATGGCATTTTTAAGGTTATAGAAATCAGCGGTATCGAAATAAAGCTGACGTTTTATTATTGGAGAATTAGTCTTGATATAGACCTCGCTGTTAATCTTGGCAATCATCAAGAATATAGCAAAAGCCACTATCGCGATGCCAAAGAAAATCATTGATGATGAAATCATATTGCTTTCGATATTGCCAGAGTATATAAACAAGAAGCAGCCCAAGCCGATTAAAACAAGACCTAATAATAATGATGTTACGTTAAATTTCTTTTCTATTAATTCAAATTGTGTGTTTTGGATATTGTTTGTCATGATTTTTAAAATTTAATTGTTAATAATAATAAGACAACGGACTACAGACCTTTGTAAAAAGTCGCAAAGTCATAGAGTCGCAAAGTCACAGAGTCACAGAGTCGCAGAGTCGCAGAGTCACAGAGTCGCAGAGTCGCAGAGTCACAAAGTTCTTTGCGTCTTTGCGTCTTTGCGCCTTTGCGTCTTAAATAATAAGGTGTCTTACTATAACAATCAAATCATCCTTCGATGACAAAGGAAAGGAGTATTTTATATTGTAGTTTTTGGTCGGTTGCACTTCTGAGGAGAAGCGTTTTAAAAGGATGTTGTTTATTAGATTTTGTTGTGTTTTCTTCTGTGAAGAGATAAGTCGGAACGACGGCAATGGAAGTGAGTTCTGCAACTCCGGAACGATGGTCTTGTCGGAAGCAGCATCGAAAATAAGCTCAATGTCCGACTGCTGACTATCAATAATGCAAGCCTCTTCCGTTTCATAAACTTTAACAAATGAAGAAACATCAGCTTTAGCCGAGAAAGCCAGCACGATTAACAATAGCGATATTATCGTCAAAATATGTTTCTTCATATCGTTAAAATGATGTTACAAAGATAACACTTTTTCTGCGATTTTTTTGCATTTTTTTTAAAGACGCAAAGTCGCAGAGTCGCAAAGTCGTAGAGTTCTTTGAGTCTTTGCATCTTTGCGATTTTGCGTCTTTAAGACTTCACAAACCCAAAGCTCCA
>JAGBVS010000022.1 GCA_017630195.1 Bacteroidales bacterium
AAGATGATTCTTCGTATAGAAGACACCGACCAAACTCGTTTCGTTCCAGGCGCAGAAGATTATATCGTGAAATCTCTCGACTGGTGCGGCATCAAATTCGATGAAAGCGACATCGTCGGCGGCGAATATGGTCCATACAGACAAAGCGACCGCAAACCTTTGTACAAACAATACAGCGATGAGCTTATTGAAAAAGGTTTCGCTTATTACGCTTTCGACACTGCAGAAGAACTCGACAAATATCGCGCAGAAGCTGAAGCTCAAAAGAAAACATTCATCTATAACGCAGAAAGCCGTAAGACTTTACGCAACTCTTTGACAATTGCAGCTGAAGAAGTTGAAAAGATGATTAACGACGGCATCCCTTACACAGTGCGTTTCAAGATGCCTGAAAATTATGAAGTAAGAATGCACGACATCATCCGCGGCGATATCAAAGTCAACACAAATACATTAGACGATAAAGTTTTATTTAAGTCAGACGGAATGCCAACATATCACTTGGCTAACATCGTTGACGACCACTTGATGAAGATCTCTCACGTCATCCGTGGCGAAGAATGGTTGCCATCAATGCCATTGCACGTTCTTTTATATCAAGCATTCGGCTGGGAAGCTCCTGAATTCGCTCATCTTCCATTATTATTGAAGCCAGACGGCAACGGCAAACTCAGCAAACGCGACGGCGACCGCCTCGGTTTCCCTGTGTTCCCGCTTCGTTGGGTTGATCCTAAGAGCGGAGAAGTTTCTTCAGGTTATAAAGAATCAGGATATTACTCAGAAGCTTTCATCAATATGTTGGCTCTCCTCGGATGGAATCCTGGTACAGAACAAGAAATATTCTCAATGGAAGAACTCATTCAAGCTTTCTCATTTGAACACTGTACAAAGTCAGGCGCTCGTTTCAATGTTGACAAGACAAAATGGTTCAACCACGAATATCTCTTGAAGAAAGACAAAGAAGAAGTCGGCGAAGAATATCTCCAATGGCTCGAGACAGAAAAAGGTATCAAAGCTGATAGAGATTATGTTGTTAAGGTGGCAGGTTTGGTTAAAGACCGCGTCAATTTCGTGAAAGAATTATGGGACCAAAGTTTCTTCTTCTTCGAAGCACCAACAACATACGACGAAGTAACAGTGAAGAAACGCTGGAAAGAAAATTCAGCAGAGTTGATGATAAAGGCAAAAGAACTCATCAACAGCATCGAAGACTTCTCAGCAGAAAATATAGAAAAAGTCCTCAACGAATGGATTACATCTAACGAACTCGGCATGGGATTAGTCATGAACGGATTACGTTTGATGCTCGTAGGCGCAGGCAAAGGACCACACATCCACGAAATACTCGAACTCGTCGGCAAAGAAGAAGCGATGAAGAGAATTGATAAAGGAGTTGAAGTTTTAGGTTAACATAAAAGTCAACAAGTCAACAAGACTACAAGACAACAAGTAAGTTTTTTAACATTGTCATAAACACTTGTAGTCTTGTGGTCTTGTGGTCTTAATATAATCAGGAATATGTCAAAAATCACAATAGAAAATATGGAATTCTACGCCTATCATGGTCACTTTGAAGAAGAGCAGAAGATAGGTACTTGGTTTAGTCTTGACCTTATTATGGATGTCGATACGAGCAAGGCTGAACTTTCTGATGAACTCGACGACACTGTAGATTATTCAGCGGTTTATCAAGTCGTTAAAGAACAGATGATGATTCCTTCAAAATTGTTGGAAAATGTTGGAAGAAGAATCTTAAATACAATAAAAGAAAGATTCCCTGACGTGAAAGACGCTACTTTGAAGATAAGAAAGATGAATCCTCCATTAGGTGGAAAGATGGCGTTTGTTGCATTGGAGTTGAAAGGCTAAAGTCTAATGTCAAAAGGCTAAAGTTTTTTAATATAGACAAGTTTTTTGAACAAGAATTTGAACAAAAACTGTTGTCCTTTGTCCTTTGTCTGATGACTTTTTTTAATCAAAAAAACATTTTGTTAAATTTTTAAAATAAATGTTTGAACATTAAAAAAAAGTTGTATCTTTGCACTCGCAAAAGGTACCATGGCCGAGTGGCTAGGCAGAGGTCTGCAAAACCTTGTACGGCGGTTCGACTCCGTCTGGTACCTCAAGAAAGACATCACACATCGTGGTGTCTTTTTTTGTATATTTTTTTTCAATCCATTGTAACTTTTTTTCTTTCTTTGCGACTAATAAGAAAAAATCTGAAATGAAATTAAAGGAAGAATTTGTCGAGTTGGTTACGAGGTATAAAGATGTAATCTTCAAGGTGTGTTATATATATGCCGAAAAAGATGATATCGAGGATTACTACCAAGAAGTTTTGATTCAGATATGGAGAAGCATACCAAAATTTAGAGGCGAGAGCAGCGTTTTAACATGGATTTACAAAATTAGTCTGAACACTTGTATTTCATATACCAGAAAGAAACCAAAGAATATAGTTAATCAAGAGCCGATTCTTGAAGTCCATCTGTATGAAAATGACATAGAGAAACGACTACAGATAGATGAATTGTATTTTTTGATAAACAGATTGAATAAGTTAGAAAAAGCCGTTATCTTGTTATGGTTGGAAGGCCGCGATTATGAAGAGATTGCATCGATAGTGGGGATTTCAAAAGCTAACGTGGCTGTTAAGATTAACAGGATTAAGGAAAAACTTAAGAAACTCTCAAATCAATAAGTCAAAATATGGAAATAGAAGAATTGAAAGAAAAATGGAAGATGCTCTCGGATGAAGTTGCGAACCAGAAAATATTAACTCAGAAGATTTTGGAAAAATCCGTCAAGGATAAAGTGAAGACCATGGTGTCGGATGCTCAATATGTTGGCGGTTTTGGTATGATATTTCTGTTGGGAGTTTTTATACTGGTTATTTCATTGCCGAATCTGCCGCATAAGATGTTCCTGTTGTGTATTCTGATATTGTCATTAATTTGGGGTCTGTGGGAAGTGTTTTTTGGAACAAAGAATTTAAAAAAAGTTACGGATGTCTCTTTGAGTTTGTGTGAAAGAGAGAATTGTTTGTTGAGACATAAAAGATATATTAAAAGAGCATATATTTTTATAGCAGTGATATTTCTACCATTGATTTCTATATGGCTTGTTCTCTTTAAAATTGAAATGGGAGAATCTTTATTTTGGTCAATATCCAAACTTCTATTATATCTCTTGCCTGTATTCTTTGGATCGAGATATGGATTAAAAAAAATGAAAAAAATAGAAGAAAGTTTTAATGAATATAAAGAATTTATGAAAGAATGATTGTTATACGTAAAATGAAGACAGAGAACTTTTAAATCTTATTATTAAACTTTAAACCAAACCAAAATGAAACTGAAATTTTTAAACCATATTGTCAACTTATTCTATCCAAGAGTGTGTGCCGCCTGTGGCAATCTCTTGATGAGCAAGGAAGAAACAGTTTGTCTTTCTTGTCGATATTTATTACCAAAAACTTTATACGAGAAGAACGCCGATAATCCTTTGGCGCAGATGTTTTACGGACAAATAAATTTCCATGCTGTGACAGCAGAGTTTTTCTTCAGCAAGACAGGCAAGGTGCAGCACCTACTTCATCAGCTGAAATATGAAGGCAACAAAGACGCTGGTTTTTTCCTCGGACAACAATTGGGAGAAAGCATAAAAGAAACGGAATTATTTCAAAGGATTGATTACATTATTCCGATTCCTCTACATCCTAAGAAAGAACATATTCGCGGATATAATCAGAGTCACGTCATTGCGCAAGGCGTGGAAGATGTGACAGAAATACCGATAATGAAAGACTGCCTTTATAGGAAAGTATTTACTTCTACGCAGACGAAAAAATCGCGCGAGGAACGCTGGAATAACGTGAAAGATATTTTCGATATAAAAAACGGCGAGCGACTGAAAGGACAACACATTTTATTGATCGACGATGTCCTTACTACAGGAGCCACATTGATGGCAGCAGGGGAAACGCTGTCGCAAATCCCCGACATAAAAATCAGCGTCGCGACAGCAGCCTGTGCCTCGTAGAATTTTAGAACTTTAGAAGAGCCTTACAAACTCCTAACTTCTAATTACTAACTCCTAACTCCTAACTAAAAGCTTGTAGTCTTGTGGTCCTAAAAATGAACTCTCTCCCAAAGCATCTTCTCTTCGTCGAAAGGCTTGGATTCTTTTTCTTTATGTCCTAATGCTAAGATTGAGAGCACTGAATATTGTTCCGGAAGATTGAGTATTCTCTTGACATTGTCGTTGGCGTCGTTGCCTTCTGCGTCTTTACGTAAGCGAATCTGCACCCAGCAGCTGCCGAGACCGAGTTCCTCTGCTGCGAGTTGCATGATGATGGTAGCTATTGAACAGTCTTCAACCCAGACATCGGTCTTTGTAGTGTCGGCTGCCACGACTATAGCTGCCGCTGCGTTCTCGAGTAGTGCTGCTCCTGCTGCCTTGCTTACGGACAACGCCTTGAGAGTTTCCTTGTCTTCAACGACAAAAAATTCCCATGGATTGTAACGATGTCCTGATGGTGACATCAATCCGGCTTTTAGAATATGTTTAATAGATTCCTTATCAACAGCTTCGCTGGTAAAACGACGACAAGAACGTCTTTTCTTTAATAATTCGATGAAATTTTCCATAAAGTTAATTTATATGGCAAAGATAGTTATTTAATTAATGCACAATGCATAATTTGACTTGTAATGTATTGTGGAATATAACTTCATACTCGATCTTTAAACTTTAAATCTTAAACATTAAACTTTTTTTTATTTTTGTAGAAAATTTTAGTAATGATTACAATAGAGATTATAGAAGAAAGATTAAAGAAAATTGGCAAGAAATCATTTGTTTGTCATTTGTATCCTGAGTTAAAAAGAAATATAGAAGTGACTATAGAGGATATTGCATCAAAATATCCTGAATTTAATGAGTATACAAAAAATGCTCAAAGAACTAGATTGTCAAAAGCTCGTTTCATATTTGAAAATGATGCCGAAAAAGAAGCTTTATTGTGTATCCGTGATAGTAAAAAAATTGATAAAAATACTTTGAAACTAGTTGACGAGTATATAAGAGAATTAAACAATATCAAATGAAATCACTTTTAAAAGTCAATAACCTTAGAATTTCTTTCTGCCGTGACGACAAATGGCAGGAGGCTGTTCATGGCGTTGATTTTGAAGTTTTTAAAGGGAAGACACTTGGTATTGTAGGTGAGTCTGGTTCTGGAAAATCTGTCAGTAATCTCGCAGTTATGCAGCTTTTAGACAGACGTAAATCTCGGATTGAAGCGGATTCCATTCTGTTGGAAGATAAGGATATTTCTCGTTATAATGATGACCAGATGTCGGAAGTAAGAGGCAAGGAGATTGCGATGATATTCCAAGAACCGATGACGTCCTTGAATCCTGTCTATAAATGCGGCTTTCAGGTTGTGGAAGCACTTGGCCGGCAAAAGACATCATCTCAGCAACACAAAGAAAAAGTTATAGAACTTTTCGAAAAGGTAAAGCTTCCAAATCCGGAGATAATTTTTGACAAATATCCTCATGAGCTTTCTGGTGGCCAAAAGCAGAGGGTGATGATAGCGATGGCTCTCATTTCTAATCCAAAGGTTCTTATTGCCGACGAACCAACCACGGCTCTTGATGTTACGGTACAGAAAGAAATCTTGAAGCTTCTTAAAGAATTGCAGTGTGAGAACGGGATGGGAATGATATTCATCACTCACGACCTCGGCGTGGTTTCTGAAATTGCCGACGATGTCATCGTGATGAACAAAGGCGTCATCGTGGAAAAAGGCACAACGCACGACATCTTGAACAATCCGCAGCATCCTTATACTAAAGGTCTCATCGCTTGTCGCCCGCCGCTTGACTATCGTATAGAACGACTTCCTGTCGTGAAAGAATTTCTCGATGGAAAATGGAACGATAACGATCATGTTAAGAACGAGTTGCTCATTACTGATGAGTCGAGAAAAAAACAACACGAGTTATTGTATTCTCAAGAGCCTATTTTGAAAGTTGAGAATCTAAGGACTTGGTATCCGTTGCGTAAAGGTGTTTTCGGTAGGACTTACGATTACGTAAAATCTGTCGATGATGTCAGTTTTGATGTATATCCAGGAGAAACACTTGGACTTGTTGGAGAGTCGGGATGCGGAAAAACCACATTGGGACGCAGTATTTTGCGTCTTGTCGAGCCTACTTCGGGGAGTGTTGTTTTTGAAGGAAAAGATGTATCTAAGATGAGCGACAAGGATTTGAGAGAATATCGTAAGAAAGCACAGATTATATTTCAAGACCCATATTCATCATTAAATCCTCGTATCTCGATAGGCGATGCTATTGCCGAGCCGATGATGGTTCATGGAATAGAAACAGATGCCAAGAAAAGGAGAGAGCGTGTCTGTCGTCTTTTGGAAGAAGTAGGCTTGGAAGCCTCACATTATCAGCGTTATCCGCATGAGTTTTCTGGAGGTCAGAGGCAGCGTATTTGTATTGCGCGTGCTCTTGCTGTCGAACCAAAATTGATAATCTGCGACGAGTCGGTCTCAGCTCTTGATGTCTCTGTGCAGGCTCAGGTGTTAAATCTTCTTAACAGGCTGAAAAAAGAGTTTAATTTCACATATATTTTCATTTCTCATGACCTTGGCGTAGTGCGATTCATGTCGGATAGGGTAGTGGTGATGTATAACGGGAAAATTCAGGAGATGGATGAGGCAGATAGGCTCTTCAATAATCCGCAGAACGATTATACGAAGAAGTTGATAGCAGCGATTTGTAAGGTTAGATAGTGATTAAGTTTTGTTAAAATTATAATGTAAAAAAAGCTTAATTTCTTTTGCTTTCATTGTAAAAAAATGTTTATTTTAGCAAGTTAATTATAGCGCCAAGCTATAATATTTTATTTTTTTATAAATAGTTGATATATAATGCCTTTTTTATCCATGTATGTGGGTGAATGGGCGTAGCTATATAAAAAATAATAAATAAAAAAGTGTTAATTTACGCTAAAGAAATTTTAGGTGTTTAACATTATTGACAGAAGATTATAAGCTATTTGAATTATCATGTCCATATTTAAAGATAAAATACTCTTAATCACTGGCGGTACCGGTTCATTCGGTAATGCTGTGTTGCGTCGCTTCTTGGATAGCGATATTAAAGAAATCAGAATTTTCTCTCGTGATGAGAAAAAACAAGATGATATGCGTCATCATCTTCAAGCTCAATATCCGGAACAGGCTTCAAAAGTTAAATTCTATATCGGTAATGTTCGTAACAGGGAATCTGTTGACGTGGCAATGCGCGGTGTAGATTATGTTTTCGCTGCTGCTGCTCTCAAACAAGTTCCTTCTTGCGAGTTCTTCCCAATGGAGGCTACAATGACGAACGTAATCGGTACCAACAACGTCCTTCTTTCCGCTATTGATCATGAAGTAAAAAATGTTGTGGTGCTTTCAACTGACAAGGCTGCTTATCCTATTAACGCTATGGGCATCTCAAAGGCTCTCATGGAAAAGGTGGCAATAGCTAAAGGTCGCGAGCTTGGACAAAACGCCAAGACTACAATCTGCTGCACTCGTTACGGTAATGTCATGGCTTCTCGCGGTTCTGTCATTCCTTTATGGGTTGAGCAAATGGAACAAGGCAAGCCTATCACAATCACCGACCCTAATATGACTCGTTTCATGATGACTTTGGATGACGCTGTTGATTTGGTTATCTACGCTTTCACTCACGGTGAAAACGGCGACCTCTTCGTACAAAAGGCTCCAGCAGCTACTCTTGATGTCTTGGCTGAAGCATTGAAACAGACATACGCTAAAGTTGACCCAAAATACGGTGAAACAGAAGTTAAAGTCATCGGCACTCGTCATGGCGAAAAGTTATACGAAACTCTCGTAACTCGTGAGGAAATGGCAAAAGCAATCGATATGGGCGGTTACTATCGTATCCCTTGCGATAATAGAGACCTTAACTATGACAAGTTCTTTACAGATGGCAATGAAGAAATTACAAAAATTGAAGATTATCATTCTCACAATACTGCACGCTTGGATGTCGAAGGCATGAAAGAGCTTCTTCTTAAATTGCGTTTCATCCGTGAAGATTTAGGTTTACAGCCAAGAAGCAAAGCAAGAGAAATAAGATCAGAATAATTATGAAATTAGATAAGGAACTTTTAGACTCAATAACTCAAAAGGCAAAGGAGAGCCCTCGTTTGAGAATGAATCATAATCTGCATGATTCGTTAGATAGTAAAGTGCAGAGATTGTTCAATGCATTGGAACCGGGAACTGTTCTGCCAATACACCGTCATCAGAATACTGACGAGACTTATATTTTAGTCCGTGGCAAAATAGAAGTGATATTCTATGATGACGATAAAAATATGACAGACAGATTTGTCATTTGCCAAGAAGAAGGAACTTTCGGAGTACACATTCCTAAAGGCACTTGGCATACTTTGGAAGTATTGGAGAGTGGCTCCGTTATATTTGAAGTCAAGGAAGGTCCTTATCAGCCGATTTCAGAAAACGATATATTATGAAGATATTAGTGACAGGCGCTAAAGGTTTCGTCGGTAAAAACCTTGTGGCTCAACTTAAAAACATAAAAGACGGCAAAGCTCGTTGTTATGGCGATATAACCATTGATGCCATTTATGAATATGACATCGACAACACCATTGAAGAACTCGACGCATATTGCCGTGACTGCGATTTCGTCTTTAACCTTGCAGGCGTTAATCGTCCTCAGAACCAAGAGGAGTTCATGCAAGGTAATTTCGGTTTTGCATCTACATTACTCGACACATTGAAGAAACATAAAAACAATTGTCCTGTGATGATAAGCAGTTCCATTCAAGCTACATTGGCTGGACGCTTCGGTACGTCAGAATATGGCAAGAGCAAGAAGGCCGGTGAAGAGCTGATGTTCCAATATTCAGAAGAAACAGCTGCGAAAGTTCTTGTATATCGTTTCCCGAACTTATTCGGTAAATGGTGTCGTCCTAATTATAACTCGGCCGTTGCTACATTCTGCAACAATATCGCAAACGATTTGCCAATACAGGTCAATGACAGAAGTACAGAGTTAGAGCTTCTTTACATTGACGATTTGGTTGAGGAAATGATAGCAGCATTAAAAGGTGAAGAACATCGTTGTGAATTTGATGGTGTTGATACAATCTTAACCGATAATGGCAAATATTGCGCTGCTCCAATAACTCATAAGGTAACTTTAGGAGAAATAGTTGATTTGTTGGAATCATTCAAGTCACAGCCGCAGACACTCATCATTCCGGAGATTTCTTATAATTCTTTCGCCAAGAAATTATATTCGACATATCTCTCATATCTTCCAAAAGAAAAAGTCGCTTTCCCTTTGAAGATGAACGTTGACGACAGAGGCAGTTTTACAGAGCTTATTAAGTCTGTGAATGTTGGACAAGTCTCTATCAATATTTCAAAGCCAGGAATCACCAAGGGTCAGCATTGGCATAATACAAAATGGGAATTCTTCATTGTTGTATCAGGTCATGGACTTATTCAAGAACGTAAAATCGACTCTGACGAGATAATAGAATTTGAAGTGAGCGGTGACAAGATTGAAGCTATCCACATGCTCCCAGGATATACACACAACATCATAAACCTTTCTGAAACCGAAAACCTTGTAACGGTAATGTGGGCCAACGAAGCATTTGACCCAAACAGACCTGATACTTATTTTGAGATAGTATAGAACCACAGATTACACAGATTACACAAATTATACAAATTATACAAACATCTGAGTAATCTGAGCAATCTGTGGTTAAATAGAAATAATTTTTACCAAAATTTATTGAAATATGGATTTATTAAAAGAATTTGGATTAAAAGAAAGAGACAAAAAGTCTTACGCCATTATTGGAGCATGTATGGAAGTTCACAAAGTACTTGGTGCTGGATTTTTGGAAAAAGTTTATCAAGATGCTTTAGAAGTTGAATTTAAACGTCGTAACATTCCGTATGAACGAGAGAAGATGTTTAAAATCGCATATAAAGGTGTTGAACTACAACATGTATTTCAATCTGATTTTGTATGTTATGACGAGTATATCGTTGAGCTGAAAGCTGTAAAAGAATTAGATGATATTCATAGAGCACAAGTAATAAATTATTTGCATGCTTCTGGATTAGAACATTCTTTACTAATCAATTTTGGTGAGACATCTTTAAGATATGAACGTTATGTAAATTGAATAATAGAAACTACAGATTACACAGATTATACGAATATCTGTGCAATCTGAGCAATCTGTGGTCAAATAGAACATGATTATGAATACTAAAACTAATAATAGTGTCAAATTTGCCGAAAATGGTAAATTGAAACTTTTGATTATAGTTGGAACGCGTCCGGAGATTATCCGTCTTGCAGCAGTAATAAATAAATGTAGAAAATACTTTGACGTGGTTCTTGCTCATACAGGACAAAACTACGATTATAATCTTAACGGTGTTTTCTTTAAAGATTTGAAATTAGCTGATCCGGAAGTATATTTAGACGCAGTAGGTGACGACCTCGGCGCAACTATGGGAAACATCATCGACAAGAGTTATAAGTTGATGGTTCAGATAAAGCCTGATGCAGTTCTCGTCCTTGGTGACACAAATTCATGTTTGAGTGTTATAGGTGCCAAACGTTTACACATTCCTATTTTCCACATGGAGGCAGGCAACAGATGCTTCGATGAGTGTCTTCCAGAAGAAACAAACAGACGTATTGTTGATATTATCTCTGACGTGAATATCTGTTATTCAGAACATGCAAGAAGATATCTTAATGCAAGTAGCGTTGCTCCGCAGCGTACTTACGTAAGCGGTTCTCCTATGGCAGAAGTGCTGCACAACAATTTGGCAGATATTGAAGCAAGCGATGTACATCAAAGATTGGGCTTAGAAAAAGGAAAATATATTTTATTATCTGCACACCGTGAAGAAAACATTGATACAGAGAAAAACTTCACATCATTGTTCAATGCAATAAATGCGATGGCAGAAAAATACGATATGCCGATATTATACAGCTGTCACCCACGTTCCCGCAACAGATTGGCAGCATCAGGATTCAAATTAGACCCAAGAGTCATTCAACACGAACCGTTAGGATTCCATGATTACAACTGCTTACAGATGAATGCTTTTGCTGTTGTTTCGGATTCAGGAACATTGCCAGAAGAAAGTTCATTCTTCACAAGTGTTGGACATTCGTTCCCTGCAGTATGTATAAGAACATCTACAGAACGTCCTGAAGCATTGGATAAAGGCTGCTTCATCTTGGCAGGCATCAACGAACACGACCTTTTGCAAGCCGTTGACACAGCAGTAGAGATGGTAAGAGAAGGAGACAACGGCATCCCTGTCCCAAATTACGTTGACGAAAATGTCTCAACAAAAGTCGTGAAGCTTATCCAAAGTTACACAGGAGTAGTTAATAAAATGGTGTGGAGGAAAGAATAGGGGGATATTAAAAAATATAAACAAAACCTTTCTAAAACATAAAAATTGATAAATGTAATTATTTCACAAATGTAGTATAATGCGAAATAAATAAAACGTATTATAGAAATAGCTCGATTAATTATTATGCATATAAATTTATTTTTAATACCTTTTATCGTTATCATAGGTCTTTTACTTCTTATGAAGGATACAAAAAGTACTCGTCTATGGTATATTGTAATTTGTAGTATTACGTTAATTCTTATTGCATCTTTACGTAATACAGTGTGGATGACTGAAATTTATGCAATAGATTCGCAGAGATACAAAGAATTATTTGAAAGTATTTTTGAGATGAGTTGGAAAGACTTGAAGCAAGTTTTCTATATGCGTTATGTTATGTGGGATGGTGATTATGATGTGGGCTATTTGGTGCTAAATAAGTTAGTAAGTCTGGTTACACATGAATATTGGATATTCTCTATATTAGCCAATTTAATATTCTTTATTCCATTTGGAATAATTCTCTATCGTTATACGACAAATATACTGCAAATTATGTTTGCATTTGTTTTTTATATAGCTCTTGTTCAAGTATTCTTATTTGCTGGAGCTAGACAAATTTTTGCTATAGGTTTTGATTTGATGGCATTGCTTTCTATTATTGATAGAAAAAAAATATGTGCTATTTTATTCTTTTTAGTAGGTATTATTCTTCATTTATCATCTGTCCTTTTTATTATACCATTATTGATGATATGGTATAATATAGAGCCTCAAAAAATTAAACTTATTCATATTATATGTTTTTTCTTGTTGCCTATTGTGTTTATGTTCCCTAATCAATTGATAATGCTAATGGGAAATGCTTTAAACATGGAAAGATATGTTGGCTATGGCGAAGGTACTATACAAGGTGGAGTAGGAACCTTTATTTTTATGATAGAAGTGTTGTCCCTATTTTGTTTGATTGCCATAAAGAAAAAAAATATGTTAGCTAATAAATCGATAAAATATTTTTATGTTATGGCACCGTTACTGACTTTATCTGCTCCACTGATTATTAGTAATGGCGCTATGATTAGAATATCTCTATATTTTCATCTTTTTCTTTCAATTTTGGTGCCATATGCAATAGAAGGTTTTGCAGGAAAGAAAAATAGATATTTCATGTATTTCCTATTGGTTTTTTTATTGTCTTTTATGACATTAAAAGGAGGAGGCGTATGGTATTATTTTTTCTGGCAAGATATTCCTATATAATCGATTAGTAGTTATGTCCATGATTAATAATAAACGTATTATTCGTAATACTATATTATTATATATACGAATGATATTATTGATGATTATAACTCTATATACTTCAAGAGTTATATTGTCTGTTTTAGGTGTGACCGATTATGGTATATATAGTTTGGTTGGTGGAGTTATCTCATTGTTTTCGTTTGTTAGCAATTCAATAGTTACATCAATACAACGATATTTTAATGTGGCCTTGGGTGAAAATGATGAAGAAAAATATCTAAGAATATATGTAATGGGAATAAATATGATTATTATATTTTCATTATTGTTATTATTCATTGGTGAAACAATTGGTTTATGGTTTATTAATAATAGGATAAATATTCCGGAAGGAAGAGAGTATGCTGTAATTTGGGTATATCAGATATCATTGTTCACATTGATTATACAATTGTTTAGAAGTCCAAATAATGCAACAATAATTGCATATGAAAAGATGGATTTTTATGCATATTTGAGTATCATTGAGGTTTTATTTAAGTTGGCAATAGTATATTTGTTACAAATATTTAATGCAGATAAATTGATATTATATGTGACATTTTATCTATTAGTTACAATAATCATAAATATTATATATAAATTATATTGTGTAAGGCATTTTAACGCTTGTAGATACAAGTTATTATGGGATAAATTATTGCTAAAAAAACTACTTTCATTTTCAGGATGGTCCTTGTTAAGTAATGGAACTAGAACTGTTACTATGCAAGGAGAAAATATCTTTCTGAATCAAAATTATTCTGTAAGTGTTAATGCTGCTAGAGGGATTGCAGCTCAAGTTTATAATGCAGTAAATATTTTTTTAACAAATTTTCAAACGGCGTTTAGACCACAGTTAATAAAAACATATGCAGTTGGGGAAATGGAACAACATTACAATTTGTTATATCGTTCCTCAAAATTTTCATTTTACTTATTATTAACATTAGCTATTCCTATAATTTATAATTTAGATTTAATATTAGACTTATGGTTAGTTGAAGTGCCAGCATTCACTAAAGAATTTTGTATATTTGTTTTATTTGCATATCTCGTAGATGCATTGGCAATGCCATTATGGATATCAATATCTGCTAATGGGAATATTAGAAATATACAGATTTCTATATCTGTTGTTTTTATAATTCAATTAGTTGCAAGTTATTTTGCATTAAAAGCAAAATATCCGCCATATATTGTATCAGTTTTTATATTATTAAGTCATAGCATACATTTAATATTTTACTTGTATTATTGCATAAAACAATGTGAGTTAAAACTAATAGATTATGTGAAAAAGGTAATCATGCCATTAATACCTGTTACTATTTTATCTTTGTTAATTACATACACAATATCTTTAAATACTTGTAATAATATATACATGTCGTTTGCATGTATGTTTATGGAAGTGTTAAGTATTATACTTGTGATATGGATTGTAGGAATAGATAAACAAGAGAAACAGTATCTTAAAAATTTAATGTACTCGATTTTTATTAAATTAAAAGTAAAATAAATTCTATATAAAAACGAGTGTAATGTAACATTGTGCTTGTGGATTTAAAAACTCAAATGGTTTAGAATTTGCAGGTTACATACTTTTTATTAATAATTTAAATCATGACGGTATTAGAAATCAATGCTACATGTGGACGAGGAAGCACAGGCGTTATTGTTGAAGAAATAGCTGATGTATTACGTTCGCAAGACCATAATTGTTATATAGCTTATGGTCAAGGAACAACTTCTTACGATAAATCATATAAGATTGGTGGAAAAATTGAAAATAAATTTCATGGGCTGATAAATACAAGAATATTTGGACAAGAAGGAACAGGAACCTTATGTGGGACTCGTAAATTCATCAAGTGGATAGATTCTATCAATCCAGACATAATTCATATTCATACTCTACATAGTAATTTTTTGAATTATAAAATTTTTTTTAACTATTTGAGAAATCGTAAAATTCCAGTCGTTTGGTCATTTTTCGATTGTTGGCCATTTACAGGTAAATGCACTCATTTTGTCGCTAACGGTTGTAGGAATTGGGAAGTTGATAAAGGTTGTAACGGACATTGTCCGCAGTTGTATTCTTCTGGTCCCAAAACATGGCTTTTTGATAAAACAGCGAAGATGTATGCTTTTAAAAAACAGTGGTTTCAATCTTTAGATAGTTTGGATATTATTGTTTGTTCGAATTGGCTGAAAAGTGAAGTAGAAAAGTCTTTTTTTACAAAAAGACCAATTCATATGATTTATAATTGGATAGATCCAAATAAATTTAAAGAGATACATGATGATTCAATTTATGAATGTTATGGATTAGATCCTGCTAAAAAGATGATAATAAGTGTAAGTGCTTTTTGGAGTGATGATACAACACGATTCAATGATGCAGTACGTTTAGCAGAAATTCTTCCACAAGATTATCAATTGGTGCTAGTTGGTAAAAAAACAACACAGAAACCACTTAGAAATAATATGATTCATATAGATTTTGTTAATGGAACGGATGAGTTGTCTAAATTGTATTCTGCGGCACATGCATTTGTTGGTTTCTCTGTGGAAGATACTTTTGGAAAGGTGTTCGCAGAAGCAATGTTATGTGGTACACCTGTTATAGTATTTAATTCCACTGCGTGTCCAGAGGTCGTCGGTGATGTTGGTTATGCTGTTGCACCTCATGATGTGAGTGCTATGTTAGATAAAGTAGTAGAGATTGAGAGGAATGGAAGGGATTACTATAGCGAACGTGCTAAGTCACTTGTAAAATCTCAATATAGTTATGAAAAAAATGTAGGAAAATATCTAAAAGTATATGAAAATATTCTTGAAAAGGAATCTGTAATTATTCAAAAATAATCAATATCTATAATAAAGATAAACATTCAATATTAGTAACAAAAAGAGTATTTTTAGTATTTTAACTGTATATTCAAATAAAATAATAATGAATCAGGTTTTCCCTAAAATTCTTGTTATTTCTCGTAGTGTTTGGGATGATTCCAAGGGTACATCCAGTACGTTGTCAAATATATTCTGTAACTATAATCCAGAACAGTTGTCTTGTATTTATATTGAGACGAAAAAGCCAAATACAAAAATATGTAATACATTTTTCCAGATTTCAGAAATTTCTTTAATTAAGAAAATATTTAAATGGAATACAAAAACAGGACAAGAGATTAATTCTGAATATATAGAAAGCGATTCGTTGGCAAAGATGGAAGCTTCTACTATGAATTATGTTAGACACCATAGATCATTTTTCTATACATTTTTAAGAGAGATTTTGTGGGCATTTAATGGATGGAAATCAAAAGAGTTAAAGGCATTCGTTAAGAAAGTTAATCCGGATATAATATGGGCCGATGGCTCTCCGCTAATACTAATGAACAGATTGTCAAAATATATAACAAAACTGACAAGAAAACCATATTGTGTGTATGAGATGGATGATGTATATACATATAAAATTAGTAATCATAATCCATTTAGATATATTTATAAATATTTCTTGAGAAAGAATGTTTCACAATTAATTACAAACTCAAGCCAATTGTTTGTAATTAGCCCTAAAATGAAAACAGAATACGACGAAATATTTAATGTTAATAGTAAAATTCTTACTAAGGGTATTGATTATTCTGATAAAGAATTTAAACCATATAAAGTTGTTGAACCAATAAAGATGGTATATATGGGGCAAATAATTTATGACAGATTATCTGTATTGCAAGAATTAGGAAAAATTATAGATGACATAAACGTAAATAGTAAAAAAATACAATTAGATATATACACCAATAATCATATAGAAGAAGAAATAAAATCATCTATTAGTCGGAAAGGAAATGTTAAGTTCAATGAACCTGTACCATACGATATGGTTGCTAAAGTTATTGATGAACATGATGTCGTAGTGTATGTAGAGTCTTTAAACAAGCAATATGAGCATGTGGCACGATTATCATTTTCGACAAAAATTACTGACTATTTGGCAAGTGGTAAATGTGTTTTGGCTATAGGACCGAAGAATATTGCTCCAATTGAATATCTTAAAAATGAAGATGCAGCTATAGTCGCAAATAATTATGATGAAATGAGGAGAATTCTTGTAGCAGATAATTTACCTAAATTAATTGAAGAATATTCAATGAAAGGTTTTTATTGTGGTTTGAAGAACCATAATAAAAAAGATATAGATAAGATGGTTGTTAATATATTGATGGATCTAAATAAATAATAACAATGAAAATACTTCAATTGGTTAAAACGTCTATAGGTGCACGATGGGCTTTGGAACAAATGAAAGAATTGGTAGATGCAGGGTTTGAAGTGCATGTGGCAATGCCTATAGGAGGAGCACATACCCAAACGTATATTGATTATGGTATATTTGTTCATGATATTAAATATAACTTAAAAAGACCATTTAAAAGTATAAAAAGACTTAGAGAAATTGTTGATTTAGTTGAACCAGATATAATTCATAGTCATTTTTACAATACCACTTTGATAATGAGGCTTGGATTAAGAAAGTATAAAATACCAAGAGTTTTTCAATTGCCAGGACCGTCTCATTTGTATTATCCATTTGTCAAGTGGCTTGAAATAGCAATTGCACAAGAAAAGTATGATTATTGGATTGGTGCATGTAAATTTAGCCAACAATCATATATAGATTATGGTATAAATGAAGATAGGGTATTTTTATCATATTATCAAGGAGAACCTGTAAAAGATATTGTATATAAAGACGAGAAAAAAATTAGAAAAGAGTTTAATTTACCAGATACTGCTATTTTGATAGGGATGATTTCATATATGTATCCTCCAAAAAAATATCTTGGACAAAAAAGAGGTATTAAAGGCCATGAGGATTTTATTGAGGCTATTGCTATTGCATCTAAACATAATCCTAATATATATGGTGTTTGTGTTGGTGGTGCATGGAATAATGCATACGAATATGAAAAGAAGGTTATGAATTATGCTGAGAAAATTACAAAGAATGTAATCTTTTGTGGAAGTAGAAATAATGTTCCAGAAATATATCCTGAATTATTCTGTGCAGTACAACCTTCTCATCAAGAAAATCTGGGAGGCGCAGGACAGGCTTTTAGGTATGCTTGTCCTATTATAGCAACAGAGACTGGAGGATTGCCGGATATAGTTATAGATGGTGTTACAGGATATCTGGTGCCAGTCAAAAATCCACAAAAATTAGCAGAAGCCATACTTAAGGCGGTGAAAAATCCGCAAAAAACATACGAAATGATGTTAAATGGACGTCAACATTATATGCAATTAAAAGAAAACAACAAAGGTAGTTTGATAAAAATATATCAAAATATATTAACTAAATGATATAATGGTCATGTATAAATTTTTTTTCAAACGAATAATAGATTTTACAATTGTTTTTATCGCTTTATTAATCATTTGGCCTATATTATTGATAATAACAGTATGGTTATACTTCGCTAACAAAGGTGCTGGTGCATTCTTCACACAAGAACGCCCTGGCAAAAACGGCAAAATATTTAAGGTTATAAAATACAAAACCATGACAGACAAACGTGATGAGAATGGAAATTTACTCCCAGATGCACAACGTTTGACAAAAGTTGGTAAATTTGTGCGTTCTACTTCCATTGATGAACTGCCACAACTGATAAATGTACTAAAAGGTGATATGGCATTGATTGGACCAAGACCATTGTTGGTACAATATTTACCATTATATTCAAAAGAGCAAGCGCGTCGTCATGAGGTAAGACCAGGTATTACAGGTTGGGCACAATGCAATGGAAGAAATGCCATCAGTTGGCAAAAGAAATTTGAATTAGATGTCTGGTATGTTGAAAATTGTACGTTATGGACAGACATAAAAATAATTTGGATAACAATAATGAAAGTTTTAAAAAGAGCCGACATATCACAAGATGGTCAAGCAACTATGGAGGCATTTAATGGAAATAATTAAAAATAATAATATGAAAGATATAGCCATATATGGTTTTGGAGGTTACGGAAGAGAAATAGCGTCAATAATTAAAGTTATCAACTCTGTTGAGCCAACATGGAATATCATTGGATTCTTTGATGATGATAATGATAAACAAGGATTTAAAAATGAGTACGGAGAAGTTATTGGTAATCTAGAAACCGTTAATAACTATGACAAACCTTTGTCAATAGTAATGGCAATTGCGTCTCCAAACGTATTGTGGAAAATTGTCTCTCAGATTAACAATCCTAATATATCATTTCCAAACATAATAGCTCCAACAGTATTTTTCTTTGACAAAGAAACATTCAATATTGGGAAAGGTAATGTGATTTGTCACCATTGCAGAATTAGTACTGATGTTACATTTGGTAACTTCAATTTGATCAACGGATGCAGTTCTTTTGGTCACGATGTAAAACTAGGAGATTATAACATGATGCAGCCAGAGACAAGAATTTCTGGAGAGACAGAAATTGGAAATAAAAACTTCTTCGGTGTACGTTGTACTGTTCTCCAAGGATTGAAAATTGGGGAAAACACTCGCATAGGAGCAGGAAGTTTTATAATAAGAAAGACAAAAGACGGACAAACATATTTTGGCAATCCAGCTAAAATGTTAAAAGTAGAATAATAATAACCCTAAATAATAATCAGTATGGAACAAAAGTTTTTTGATTTACTTAAAGAAGCTATTGAAATAGAAGATCACGATGTAAATATGGAAGACCAATTCAGAGAATATCCTGAATGGAGTTCTTTAGCATATTTATCAATAATAGCTATGTTAGACGAAGAATATGATGTACAAATAGAAGAAGCAGAATTCAAAACACTTCGTACAGTAGCTGATCTTTATAATGCTATTCAAAAATAATATACAATGGCTAAATTGGAATTTGAACATGTAGGAATAACTGCATTAGCGGCAGCTATTCCTCAACATGTTATCAACAACTATGAATATACTGAATTCTTTCCTAAAGAAGAAGTTAAAGAAGTTGTCGATAAAATAGGCGTGTTTGAACGCCGATTTGCAGATAAAAACACCTGTTCTTCTGACTTATGTTTTGCTGCTGCCGAGAAATTAATTTCAGATAATAACATTGATAAATCTGAAATAGATCTTCTTGTATTTATATCCCAAACACCAGACTATAGAATGCCTGCAACTTCTGTCATTTTACAAGACAGACTCGGACTTTCAAATAACACAATTGCGTTTGACATAAATCTCGGATGCTCAGCCTTTATTTATGGATTATCTGTAGTCTATAGTATGATGCAGAATTCAAATCTTCGTAAAGCACTTGTTCTTGATGGGGAAACTCGTTCTAAAGTATATTCTCCGAAAGACAGAAGAAGTGCTTTTATTTTTGGTGATGCTGGTGTTGCGGCTATTGTGGAAAGAAGTGAAAAATTCGGCAAAAGCTATTTCTCATTAAACTCTGACGGTTCAAGAGAAGGATTAATAAAAATTGATGCGGGCGGTTATAGAAACATGAGTTCAGCAGAAACAGTTGTCGAACATGTTGTTGATGAGTTTGGAAACATCCGTAGTGCAGAACATGGTTATATGCATGGTGGTGACGTATTCAATTTTGTCATTAGAGAAATACCTCGTGACATAAAACAGACTATAGAATACGCAGGAAAAAACAAAGAAGATTTCGATTACTATGTCTTTCACCAAGCAAACAATTTTATCAATTCTTACATAGCTAAGAAAATGAAATTAGAAGACAGTAAAATTCCAGCTACAATCTCAAAATATGGAAACACATCTTCAGTTTCTGTTCCTTTAACAATTGTCAGTGAACTTAAAGATAAGTTGGACGGCAATAGAGAATTGTTATTAAGCGCTTTTGGAGTTGGAATGACTTGGGCAACAGGAATCGTTCCTTTTGTTGATTGTAAAATTAGTGATATAGTTGAAGTTAATGATGGAAAAGCAGTTTAATCCGTTTTCATTAAAAAATAAAGTAATCGTTATATCTGGTGCAGCATCAGGAATTGGTCGTCAATGTGCAATTACTTGCTCAAAAATGGGAGCTAAATTAATTCTTTTAGACCTTAATGAAATTGGTTTGTCAGAAACATTGCAACTTTTAGAAAATAGTGACGAACATTTTTCTGCTGTAATAAATCTTACAGATTACAATAAGGTTGGAAATATCATATCGTCTGCTGTTGAAAAGATTGGTAGAATATCAGGTTTATTAAACTGTGCTGGAATTTCTACTACGTTGCCTTTAAAAAATGCGAAACAAGAAATATTAGATAATTTCTTCAAAATAAATGTATATACAGCATATTTCCTTACTCAAACTGTATGTAAAATGGGTAATTTTTCTAAAGAAGGTGGAAGTATAGTTTTCTTTTCCTCTGCTGCTGGTCAATATGGAGAAAGTGGAAAATCTATCTATGGTATGACAAAAGGAGCTCTTTTCTCATGTGCCAAATCGCTTGCATGTGAATTATCAAGAAAGAATATCAGAGTCAACTCTATCTCGCCAGGTGTCATAGTTACACCAATAAACCAAAATCTTCCTCATATCGCTGATCCAGAATTAAGGAAACAGACAGAAGCATTACACCTTCTAGGATTGGGAAATCCAGAAGATATTGCAAATGCTTGTGTCTATTTATTATCAGATGCATCAAGATGGGTAACGGGGTCTAATTTGGTTGTTGATGGCGGTTATACTACTAGATAATGAATATAAGTCAACATATAAATTCTATCTTTAGTTCAAACACTTATATAATTGAAGATAAATTTTATGATTATTGTTGGTTAATTGATATAGGAGAAGCTGATCATTTAATTGACAACTCATTAAATATAAAAGGTGTTTTTCTAACTCATTCTCACTTTGACCATATTTACGGTATAAATGATTTTCACAAAAAATTTCCTGATTGTATAATTTATACTTCTGAATATGGCAAAATTGCATTGAAAGACGCAAAGAAAAACCTTTCTTTTTATCACGAACAAGCAATAGAATATTTAGAAGATAACGTTCAGATTTTAAAAGAAGGTGATAAAATAGAACTATTCCATAACATTTATTTAGAAGTTTTAGAAACTCCAGGTCATTGTCCAAGTTGTCTAACATACTATACAAACAATTACATTTTTACTGGAGATTCATATATTCCAAACTTAAAAGTAGTAACCAACTTACCAAAAGGAAACAAAATACAAGCACAAGAATCATTAGAAAGAATAAAAGAATTAGCAAAAAACAGAATTATATGCCCTGGACATGGGAAAATTTTCGATGAGAATATTTAAGTTTCTTGTCAACAAAAAATGGCTGAATCAATTACAAGATTCAGCCATTTTTGGTATAATGCTTTTACATTTTTCTTTTATTCAACTACGTTGATCCTTCTTGTTATAAGTCCGTTTTCTGTCATGACTTTCACCATATAAACACCGGCTTTGTATTGTGACATGTCTATTGTTTCTTCATTGCTGTTGGTGTCGCTGTCATAAATAACCTGGCCTATTGTGTTGATAATAGTGATGCGTGTGATGCCTTCAGCCTTGATGTTTAATCCGCCTCGTGTTGGATTAGGATAAATCATAATGTCGCTGAGTGCATTTTCATCAATGCCAACCGGTACCAATATTGAAACGTGGATCGGGTCAGACTCGCATTCTTCTTCACCTTTTACATAAACGGCTGTAACTTGATAATGATAAGTTCCATTTACATCTATTTCATCGAAATAGATGTTTTGTTTAGTATCATCTATCAACTCGTAATTGTCGTCGTCTGTGCTTCTGTAAATGTTGTATTGCTTAGGCTCGCCTATTAAAGACCATGTCAATTTCACGCCGTAATCTCCATTATAATACATGGTTTCTGCAATGATATTTACAGGAGCGTCACAATCCATAACATATTCTACTGTAGCACATTGTGGACATGACATTGAACCTGTGTAGTTGATGTCGCCAGGTTGTTCTGTCTCAGGATCTATATTGTGATTATATACGACTCTTACGCAATAATCTACAGCTTCTTCACCAACGAATGGTTCTGCAAATGAGTTTTCAGTTATTGGCTCTGGAGTGATGAGTTCTCCGTTGCGGAATACTAATACTCCCATTGGAGTCAATACGTCTTCTTCTCTTGTCTTGCTTGTTGCCAAAGTGATGTCGTCGATGTCGAGCATATATTGGTCGTGACAATTGAAGTGACGGAATGCGATATGGATTTCACGGCCGGCATAGTTGCTTAAATCGATGGTTCTTAACGACCATTTTGTCTGACGGTCGCGTGCTCCATCGCCTTCTAATGTTTCTTCCCAAATCATAGTGAAATCATTAGGATTTGTATTTCCAGCCAATGAGATAGCGATACCATAATGTTCTGCTGCAAATTCTCCGTCTTGGGCACAAACATAGAAAGAGAGTTCTGAATCTTCTTTGATAGCATATTTCTCTACCGTGACGAAATAGTTGTCAGGATAAAGCACTTCAGCGAACTGATTGTTGAATGACTCAGACAATACAAAATGCTGGCTGCCGTTATTACCTTGTCCTGGTTCCATATATTCTGCTGATGTTCTCCAAGTGTAATTGTCGCCGTCAGCGTCGATAGTGGTCCATCCATCTATAGAACCGTCTTCGAAGTCGAAGAAGAATGAGTCGATTACATCAGGAAGTTCTTCTCCTTCCATATTCCAATTCAAGACAGCTTTACCTTTGAAATATTCAGCAGTGAGACCTGTAACACCTTGAAGGTTTTCGCAGCTTGAATAAGTCCAGTCATATTCAACAGCCTCACTTGAACCAGTTATATAGTTAGCAACGACTTTTGTCACATGATGGCTTTCTGATATTTCAGTGTTATGTTGATAATAATTAGTTGTCACTGTAGCTTCGAGGACGTCATCTAAATAAACATCGTATGAAACGACAGCTTTATCTTCTTTTTTAGACTCATTTACTAAAACGATGTCGTCAACATTGACATAGAACTGATTTGTACAGTTGAAGTGACGGAAAGCGATGTATATTTCTTGTTCTGCGTAATCGCTGAGGTCTAATATCTTTTTATACCAAGCACCTTGTTTAGAACCGTCGCGTGTGCCTTCGCCGCCTTTAGCTGACAATGTTTCTTCCCAAATCATGGTGAAGTCTTCAGGACTGCTGTTGCCTGTTGTTGAGATAGCGATGCCATAATGTTCGGCAGCCCATGTAGCGTCTTGAGCGCAGACATAGAATGAAAGTTGTGAACCGTCTTTGATGAGATATTTATCTGTAGTGACCAAGTAGTTATCAGGTGTGAGCGCGGCACCCAAGTCGTTGTCGAATGATTGAGAGATGACGCAATATCTACTTCCGTTATGGCCGTTGCCTGGACCTAAAATCTCTGTTGTGAGACGCCAGTTGAAACCGTCGCCGTCAGCATCTATTGTTTGCCATCCGTCGAGGAAACCATTGTCGAAGTCGAAATTAAACTCACCTCCGCCATTGCTGAAGTCTTTGTTTTCCCATTTAGCCCAACCTGTTGCAGATACTGACAAGTTTTCTACTGGAGCGAGAATCTCGTCTATCGTTGCTTCTAATGTTGTCTCATTCCAAATTGTGACGTTGTTGACATATAAAGTGTCGTATCCTTTTTTCATGACGGCGTAAGAATAATTACCTTTGCGGAAGCTGTCCCAGTGGAAGCTGCCGTTTTCATCGACTGTAGCTTTATAGTCGTAGCCCATTCCAGGTTCATCGATATTAGTGAATTTTACCTTTGCACCAGCAGCCACTTCATTTCCAGTTGTCATGATATTCATATCGACAGAAGTGAACATTTCGCCGAAGTCTAAGGTATTAGACCATGTTATTTCAGATTCAGCTTTATTGTCAGTATATATTGCACCAACGCCCCATTGATAAGCGCCGTTGCTCAATGAGTTCCACTGAGTATCTACGAATGTTGTATCGCTGACGTTTTCAGCAAGTTTCACAGTTTCATCAGTGTGAATGTTTTTTCTATATACATTATAAAGGTCTAAGAAAGAACGGTTGTCAGTTTTTGTAATTCTTTCAGGCACACCAATGCCGAAAGGTTTAGCGTCGGCTTTAGCGATAGCTGGACCTGTTGAAGACTCGCCATTGAATTTGATGTTATTCAAGACTGCTGTTTCGCCTTTAGCATTTTCGAGATAACCTCTCACGAGCCAAGAATATATAGCGCCGTAATCCACGGTGTGACCCCAAGTTGTTCCGTTGAAAGAAATCCAGTCGCTGTTAGAGTCGCCCACGTGATAGCAGCCTGTTGCAGGGAAAGCGTCTTTAGAATAGAAAGTAATCCACAATGGCTGAGTTCCGTCTAATAATACAGGATTGTCGAGTTCGATTTCTATAACAGATTTAGAACCTGATGTTGTAAAATCTTGAGACGACACCAAAGTCGCAGGAGCGTCAGTTCCTCCGAAATAAATGTTAGCTGTGATGTCGAGAGATGGGTCTTGGTCGAAGTAAGACACTTTTGTCAAGGAATAGCCAGCGTATTCTTCAGTGTCTGGGAAGCTGATGCCCCAATAGATAGCTCCTGTTTCAGAGCCGACGGCATTAGCATAATCGCCTTCGTCGTAGAAGATCCATCCGCCTTCAAATGGAGGAATTTCTTGGTATAAAACGATGTTATCTACGAAATAGGCGTCGAGGCCGGCTGAATCCATGTTGTCTTTTTGGTAAGACCATTTATAAGTATGAACGCCTTTCTTGACTTTATATTCTCTGTAGCTCCAGTCGGCATTACCTGTAGCGACTGCTTTCTGAACTCCGTCGATATAGAAGTAACCGTTGTCGAAGAATTGTTCGCTTGATACTTTATGGTAGAAACTCATTATACCATCGAAAGGGACATCGATAGTGATTGAGATGTCAGACTTGCCGCTTTCTAAGCCTTCGCAAGATGACTTGATGGCGTAGTTGCCTTCGTAAGCGTCGTTGGTGATTGCCCAAGGAGCGTTGCCGTTATTGTCGAAATCAGCTTGGTTTAAGTTACCAGTCTCGAAGTCAACGACAATTTTTTTAGGAATTATCTCATTCCAACTCCAAATAAGGTCAACATTATTTTCTTCGTTAACAGATGCTGCCACATCGGCAATAGGAGGATAAGTTGTCTTAGGTGTTACCCTTTGTGCATTGATTGTTCCAAACAATCCTATGATGCACATAGTCATTAGTAATAGTGATTTTTTCATAGTATAAAATTTATGTGTGGATTTATTTGAGACGCATCAATGCATATCTATTTTTTATAGAAATCATTGATACGTCTCTACTTTTTGTCTTGTAGTCTTGTAGTCTTGTAGTCTTGTTGACTTCAAATCAAGCTTTTGCTAAAGCTGCTGCGCCTAATATTGCTACGTCGTTGTCAGGGAGTTCTGACACTCTGACTTCTACGGAGTCTTTATATACGAATAATAGGTTTTCAGCGAATGATTTGCGTACTGGATTGAGGAGCACGTCGCCTGCTTTTACCGGACCGCCCATCAGGAAGACAGCTTCTGGTGATGAGAATGAACAAGCGTTAGCCATTGCGAGGCCGAGCACTTTTCCTGTCTCTTCGAAAATCTGTATTGCGAGAGGGTCGCCTGCGTTGGCAGCATCGCCGACGGCTTTACTTGTGAGTTCTTCAGCAGGTATTTTTGACAATATGCCGTCGTATGATGGATTGTTTTCTAACATTTCCAAAGCTGTACGACGTATTCCTGTAGCAGAGGTGTAAGTCTCGAGGCAGCCTTTCAATCCGCATCCGCATTGACGACCGCCAGGAATGGTGATGACGTGGCCTAACTCGCCGGCGCCGCCTGTTGAGCCAAGCACCAATTTGCCATCGATGATGATACCTGAGCCGACACCTGTTCCAAGAGTGAAGGTGATTAAATGTTTCATGCCTTTGCCACCGCCATAGACCATCTCTCCGAAAGCTGCGGCATTGGCATCGTTAGAGACAACTACAGGAACATTCATGTATTTGTTAACAATTTCCTGTACGTTGAAATCTCCTTTGAAGTTGAGATTTGTCGCTCCGCTGAATGTACATTTGTAGTAATTGCCATTAGGAGCGCAGATACCGATTCCGTCGATGCTCTCAATCTCATTTTCTTTCATCATTTCTTTGACGAGGTCAGTGATGTCTTTAAGATAAACATCGATGTCGAAGTATTTGTTTGTTGGAATGTTGCGACGCATAACTATTTTACCGTCGTTGCGGACTAAACCAATATCTGTATTGGTGCCGCCTATATCAACGCCTATTGAATAAGTGTGTGCCATAATTTTTTTATTTTTGCAAATATAGAAAAAAAATATTATTTTTGCACCCTGAAAAATGCCCAATGGTGTAATTGGCAACACGACTGACTCTGGATCAGTAAAGTCCAGGTTCGAACCCTGGTTGGGCAACTTAATCCGCTGTGAACCAGCGGATTTTTTTATTCAATAAAAAAACATATATTTGCAAAAAAAATCTATGAATAAAAACCTAAACAATATTCTTAAAGTTTGTTTTGTTGCATTAATTAGTTCGACAATGCTATTCCTAACAAATTGCAATTCTACAAAAACAGATGAAATTTGTGAGAATTTCGTTTATATAGAGGATGATGTATTTAAAATCAATGATGAAATATTTTTCCCTTTGATGTTGAATTACAAAGTAGATGTTAGAAAGATAGGTAATGATGTTGTGATTTCTCCTGCTAAATATTACGAAAACGATAAAATATTTGAATCAAATACCAAAGAAGAGATAAATCAACAATTTTCGAATCATGTTGAGTTGATGAAAGAATTAGGATTCAACACAATAAGGATATGCCTCGACGTTGTAGGCAAAGATGATGAAGGTGTATATTTTGGGTCGTCAGATGGTGCCATTTATCTCAAAGAGTACCAAGATCAAATCAACAATGGCATCGCCGATATGTTAGATGTCGTGAAATCACACGATATGAAGGTCATGCTTCTGCTTAAACCTCCATTCGACAAAGAGGTTGAAGACTTCTGTATTTCTGTCTTTAAACGCTTCGCTGATAATCCTACAATTTTCGCCTACGACTTGATGAACGAACCTTTATATTTTGATTTGGAGCCAAACCGCACAAAGCAAGACGCTGTGAATATTGTAAAACATTGGAAAAAATTACTTTCGCAATATTCTCCAAATCATTTGTTCACCATCGGCTTTTCTGAACCTATAGAAATATTTGAATGGGACCCTTCGATTTTGCCTGTAGATTTTGTCCAAATACATACATATCATCCTTTAAGAATACCTAACGAAATATGGTGGTATAGCAAATATGTTGGTAAACCTTGGATAATTGGAGAAACAGCATTGCCTTCAGACAATGATTCAATAAGTTATGATTTGCAAGCTCGTTTCGTTAAGGAAGTATATCAATATATCATAGATTGCGGAGGAATAGGCTTCGGATGGTGGGAATTTCAAGACCACATCAATCCAGGTTTAAACTTCGAGGCTAACTATCCAGGTTTGCTCAATCATGATGGTATAACCACGACAAAAAGCGGCAAAGAAATCGTCGGAACGCTGAAACCTGCTGCCTTCGAATTTGCAAAACTACATCAATTAAAACCACAAAAATCAACCAGACCTGTCAATTATTTCAATATGCTCGGTTATGAAAATTATGTCATAAAAGGAAAGATAATCAGCGATAAGAAACCTGTAGAAGGTGCAGTGATACGTGGTTGGAATCAATACTGGAAAGTCGGCATGAACACTTACTCCGATGAAAACGGCAACTTCACACTTTATAGCAACGATAGCTGCGTGCACTTTGAAATATCGGCTCCGGGATTAGAAAAAGTTAAATTCGACAGTAGAAACCTAAATCTTAAATATAAAAGAGTCGATGGCAAAGAACATGATTTCTCCGATTTGGAAAACGTCATGCTTGAATACCATAAAATATCATTTTATCCTTTCATGAAAAATGATACTGTCTTGTTCGAATTTAATGGAGATTTGTTCAATAAGGCTAAATTTGAGGCCGATATGGGAACAATAGAATTAAGAAAATAAATTTTATTCATGGGCCTATTGATACCGTTAACGTTATAGTTTTCTTAATCATATCGATTTTGATGAAGGTGATTTTTGGAATCATTCATTTTGAACTAAGTTTCACTTGCACAGATTTCATTAGTTCTATCGCCGTTACATTTATTACAGCCTTGTTTAAAAATATTAAGGTTATAATTTATGGAGTGGAAGATTAAAGCAACTAATTGACATGTACAATTTCTAATGCTAAAGTCTATCATCAAAAATAACTTTTCAAAAGTAAAGAAATTGCCAACATTTTAACAACGTAATTTCCATACTTTTTTTATCTTTGAAAATTAAAAAATATACAATTTAATTTTTAGCTATATGGCAAAGAAAAAAGTCAAAAACAGCCTTAGTACTTTTGTAAATACTATACTTACTATTTTTGGTGAACATCCTTTCAAGCCAATGAATTATAAGCAGATCGCCAAGATAATGTCAGTGCGTGACGCTGCAGGAAAAGATGTTATTTATCAGATTCTTGTCACTCTTCATAAAGAAGGTAAACTCATTGAAGATAAGCCTTATCGTTATCTTCTTCACCCTGATTTTATTCATGAATATGGACCAAAACCTCAGTTCATCATTGGAACTGTAGATATGAAAAGCACAGGAAAGGCTTACGTCATCCCTGATGAAGAAGGCGAGGATATTTTCATCGCTGCTAACAATACCGGCAAGGCTCTTCATGGCGATAAGGTTAAAGTGGCAATGTTCCCTAAACGTAAGACCAAGAAAACTGAAGGCGAAATTATCGAAGTCATTCAAAGAGCAAAGACCGATTTTGTCGGTATCTTCAGCCTTTCTCACGGTTTCGCTTTCGTTATCTCCGACCGTCAGACAATGCCTTTAGACATCTACGTTCCTAAAGGTAAATATAAAAACGCCAAAGATGGACAGAAAGTCATCGTTCATCTTACCGACTGGCCCGACAACGCTCGTAATCCTTTCGGAGAGGTGGTGAAAGTGCTTGGTAATCCAGGCGAGAATAATGTCGAGATGCAGTCTATTCTCGCTGAATATGAATATCCTTTGGAGTTCCCTAAAGCAGTTGAAAAAGAAGCCAAAAACATCTCCGAGAAAATCAAAGCTTCTGAAATAAAAAAACGCCGCGATTTCCGTGACATCTTTACCGTGACAATTGACCCTCACGACGCAAAAGATTTCGACGACGCTCTCTCGTTGAGATATTTGAAGAACGGAAATTTTGAAGTGGGCGTTCATATTGCCGATGTCTCTCATTATGTACAGCCTGGTTCTGCAATTGATAATGAAGCTCAAGAACGCGGAACATCAGTATATCTCGTTGATAGAACCATACCTATGCTGCCTGAGAAATTGTGTAATATGGTGTGTTCGCTTCGCCCTGATGAAGAGAAACTTGCTTTCTCTACGGTGTTTGAGTTAAATGAAAACGCCGACATCGTCAACACATGGATTGGAAAAACTGTCATAAAGTCAAATCGTCGCTATGCTTACGAAGAAGTGCAGGCCATGATAGAAGGCGCTGATGGCGACAATAAAAAGGAACTTATGACACTCAATGATTTGGCGACAAAGTTAAGAGCTAAGAGAATGCAGGAGGGTTGTATCAACTTCCATTCTGAAGAAGTGAAATTCGTTCTTGATGAAAATGGCAAACCGATTGACACATACGTCAAAGTGCAAAAAGAAGCTAATATGCTCATCGAGGATTTCATGCTTTTAGCAAATAAAACCATTGCAGAGACGATGGCTAAACCTGGCAGCAAATTCAAAGATTATACCTTCGTATTCAGAATCCACGATGAACCTAATCCTGAAAAGTTGTATAATTTCATACAGCTTGTTTCAAAACTCGGATATACGATGAACATAAGCTCGAGAGAGAAACTTGTGAAGTCGTACAATGCTTTGTTTGATGCTGTCGATGGTAAAGGCGAAAAGAATCTCGTTGAGTCTGTTGCGATTAGAACAATGGCAAAGGCTATATATAGCACAAATAACATCGGCCACTATGGATTGGCATTCCCTTATTATACACATTTCACTTCGCCAATACGTCGTTATCCTGACCTTATGGTGCATCGTTTGTTGGAACGTTATCTCATAGAAAATCAACCGAGTGTTGACAGAGACGAATACGAGAGCCTCTGTTTGCATGCAAGCGATATGGAAAAACGTGCCGCTGAAATGGAACGCGAATCGGTTAAATACAAACAAGCTGAATATTTGCAAGACCAAATCGGAAAAGTGTTCGATGGCCTGATTTCTGGCATCAGCAAATGGGGAATCTATGTCGAACTCAAAGATAGCAAGTGCGAAGGCTTGATACGTTATGCCGACTTAAACGACGATTTCTACTATTTAGATGAAGAGAATTTCCGTGTCATCGGACAAGATTACGGAAATATATATCAACTTGGAGATGAGGTGAAAATACAAGTCAAAAGTGTAAACCTTATAAAAAAACAGCTCGATTTCACGTTGATTAGTAGCAATAGTCCTAAAAAGAAAAGCAAGAAAAAGAGTAAATAAAAATTGTAGAAAAAAAGAAGTGACTCGAGTCACTTCTTTTTTATTCAAGGCCTTTCACCTTCGGCAATCCCGGAACGAAATTCTTCAGATAGAAAGGTTCGAAATATGCTGTGTCAACAAAGTCGTTGTTTTTAAAGGCTTTGTCAGCTAATTCTGCCATGTATGCTGCTGAGCAATGGAATTTCTCCACCACAGTGATCTTTTCATCATTTTCAAAAAGAGACGCAAGTTTGTCGGCTCCATCGCCAAAGAGATAAAGATGATGATTCTGCTTCATGTCCATGAACGAATTTTCATCGATGATGATAGCGTTTGTCTCGGATATTTTATTTAAATCATTATCAAAAAATGCTGAATAAACCTCCATGCGTCTTGCGTCAATCATCGGACATAATATCATCGACTCTGGCTTGTAGTCTTGTAGTCTTGTAGTCATGTGGTCTTTAAAACCATACGCCATCGCTGCAAGAGTGTCGATGGCGATAAGAGGTTTCTCCATAGCGTAGCACAAACCTTTCGCTGTGCTAACTCCGATGCGTAATCCGGTATATGAACCAGGTCCCATGCTTGTGGCGACAGCATCTAAATCACGATAAGAGACATTAGCTTCTTTCATGACTTCGTCAATAAAAAGAGTTATTTTCTCGGCATGATTCTGACCGTCGAGACTTTCTCTTAGAGCTATGACATTACCATTTTCAACGAGTGCTACCGAACATACGGCGGTGGATGTTTCTAAACAAAGTATCATCTGAATATTTTTTTGCAAAGTTAAAAAATTAGCAAAAATATTATTTCAATTCTGCAAAAAAATAAATTATATTTGTGGCAATATTAGAAAATTCATGCAGTTACATAATTAAAGTGTGACTTATACATCTAAATTGTAAAAAATATAAACAAAAATATGAGAGTTATTATTCAGCTTAATTATGAAAAAATGTCGCAATGGGCGGCTAATCATATCGTTAAAAGAATCAATGAATTTAATCCAACAGAAGAGAGACCATTCGTTTTAGGATTGCCTACAGGTTCGACTCCTATCGGCACATATAAAGCTTTGATAAAACTTTTTGAAGAAGGAAAAGTGTCGTTCAAGAATGTCGTCACTTTCAATATGGACGAATATGTTGGAATCCCGGAAAATCATCCGGAGAGTTATCATACTTTTATGTGGAATAATTTCTTCAGTCATATAGATGTAAAAAAAGAAAACGTCAATATTCTCAATGGAAATGCTGAAAATCTTGAAGCAGAATGTCAACGTTATGAAGATAAGATAAAATCATACGGAGGAATCGATTTGTTTATGGGCGGAATTGGACCTGACGGCCATATAGCTTTCAACGAACCAGGTTCGTCGTTGACTTCAAGAACAAGAGTCAAGTCATTGACAACAGACACTATAATAGCTAATTCGAGATTTTTCAATAACGATATAAACCAAGTTCCAAAAACAGCCTTGACGGTTGGAGTTGGCACAGTGATGGATTCTAAAGAAGTCATGATTTTGGCTAACGGCCACGGTAAAGCAAGAGCGCTCGCTCAAGTTATCGAAGGCAGTGTCAATCATTTATGGACAGTAAGCGCATTACAAATGCATCCAAAAGGAATCATCGTTTGCGACGATTTGGCAACTTACGAATTGAAAGTCGGAACTGTCAATTATTTTAAAGATATAGAAAAAGACAATCTGCTATAATGACAGCTAACAACATATTTGTCCATGAATCATCATACGTCGATGAAAACGTTGTCATTGGCGAAGGTACCAGGATTTGGCATTTTTGTCACATCCAATCCGGTGCTGTGATAGGTGAAAATTGTTCTTTCGGACAGAATGTCAATATAGGTAACAATGTCAAGATTGGCAATGGCGTAAAGGTTCAGAATAACGTCTCTATTTACGAAGGCGTTGAGTTGGAAGATAATGTCTTTTGCGGACCAAGTTGCGTTTTTACCAATGTCACAGTGCCGAGAGCAAAATATCCCGTTCATGGAGTTTATAAGAAGACTTTGGTTAAAGAAGGTGCTTCGCTCGGAGCTAATTGTACTATAGTATGTGGTGTCACTATTGGTAAAAATGCTATGATAGCTGCAGGTGCTGTCGTTACCAAAGACGTGGAAGACAACGCATTGATGGCGGGAGTTCCGGCACGACGGATAGCTTGGGTCTGCGAATGCGGCAAACACCTTGACGAAAACATGAAATGCGAATGCGGTAAACAATACAATCGATAAAGACAATTCAATAAACATCCCTCATAAACTCATAGACTTATAGACTCATAGACTTAAAAATGAACTTCTCAATAATAGGCGTCGGCGGTTATATCGCTCCGCGACATCTCAAAGCGATAAAAGACACAGGAAACGTATTGGTTTCTGCTTATGACAAAAACGACAGCGTAGGGATAATGGATAGTTATTTCCCACAAGCTTCGTTCTTTATAGAACAAGAACTCTTCGACCGTCATAACACGAAGCTTATAGAAAGAGGAGAGAAAATTGATTATATGTCAATATGCACTCCTAATTATCTTCACGATGCGCACACACGTTATGGGCTGCGCCTCGGATGTGATGTGATATGTGAGAAACCTGTAGTGCTAAACCCTTGGAACATAGATGCTTTGGAAGCCGTTGAGAAGGCTACAGGACAAAAGGCTTATACAATTTTGCAGCTCCGCCTTCATGAGTCTATTGCAGCTTTGAAGAAAAAAATAGAAGAAGGCCCTAAAGATAAAATTTACGATGTAGATTTGACGTACATAACAGCAAGAGGATATTGGTATTATACCTCATGGAAAGGCGATGTCAATAAAAGCGGCGGTATAGCTACAAACATCGGAATACATTTTTATGATATGTTACAATGGATTTTTGGCAAAGTACATAAAAGTGTGGTGCATGTGTCAAGTCACGACAGAGTGGCAGGATATATGGAATTGGAAAAAGCTCGAGTGCGTTATTTCTTGAGCATCAACGCTGATGCTCTTCCGGAAAATGCTGTCCAAGGTGAGAAAAGAACTTACAGAACCATCATGATTGACGGCGCTGAATTTGAATTTAGCCAAGGATTTACAGAATTACATACAGAAAGCTACAAGAAAATATTAGCTGGCGAAGGCTTCAGAATCTCGGAAGCAAGAAACTGCATAGAGATGGTTTATGACATAAGAAACGCACAGCCAATAGGGCTCAAAGGCGATTATCATCCATTAGCGAAATTAGAACTTAGCGGACATCCGTTCGGATGGAAATGAGATAGAATTTTTATTTATATTCCATGCAGCAATTAAAGTTCATATACGTTTTTACTCTTGAAGAAAGAAAACAATTTTAAAATTTATAGTTATGAAACGATTAATATTAATTTCAGCCTTGATGGCTTTGATCGGAACAGCCTTTTCTCAAGAGATAAAAACCGATACTACTTTCATAGTAAACTCTAACAAAATCCAAGTCGTCGATGGAAAAAATGGATTGAAAATCAAAGTCTATGAAATGACGCAGGATGGATATGTCTCAATAAACCCATATTATGAAAGTCGTTACGAAGGCTCATCTACAAATGATATATCAGAAAGCAGCACTTACATTCAACTTCCTATAGTGCCAAGTTTTGTTAAAAAACAAAATATCGTTGTAAAAGAAACTGAAAATAACCAAAAACAATACAAGATAAAATATTTCGAATCTGCTTTTCCAAGCATTTATTATTCCTATTCTCAGTTGTATGATGATTCTTTTATGTTTGAAAGCTCGGCATTCTTGCAGCGTCCAAATTCTTTTGAATGGGGAATGTATCTCTTCGATGAGGAAATATGTTATAACAAAAGCAGAACTTTGGGTTTGGTGACATCTTTGGGAATTTCTAACACATATAATTTCTTTAACAACAAAACTGTCTTTGCAACAGACAACGGAACTCCTTATATTTATAATTTAAAAGATGGAGGAGAAATTGTTCCTGAAGGAATGAGCGACAGAACATACGTCGATAAGAGTTATCTTCGTTATTGGAGCTTGCGTTTGCCAGTGAGTCTGCAAATGCAATGGCGATTGAGTTATAAGGTGATGTCGCTTTCAGTCGGTCCTGAGTTGGAATGGCGTTTCGGAATGAAATCAAAAGCAAAATATGACGGAGAAAAACATGTTGTCGCCGATGATATAAATTATAATCCATTAGGAGTAAATGTCTTAACAACCTTGAAATTCCAGGACTTTATTCTCTTTGGACGTTTCGGTTTGACACAGATGTTTGGTTCCGACATCAAAGCTGTTCCTTTTAATGTAGGATTCGGTTTAACGTTGTAAAGTGTTTTATCCTCGAAAAAGTGTAATTTCGCAAGAATCTCTTTAACTTTTGAATTCTATTTATATCTTTGCATCATTAAATTAAAGATATGAAGTTTAAAGAATTTTTAAAGAAGAAAGATGTTAACATCAGCGCCAAGGCTTATTTCTTAGATGCTCTTGGCGCGATGGCTTTTGGTTTGTTTGCGTCATTGCTGATGGGAACTATTTTCACCACCTTGGGTGATAAGTTAAATCTCCCGATATTGTTAGAAATAGCGAAATATGCCAAGCAGGCCACTGGCGCTGCCATAGGAGTAGCGATAGCTTTCTCTCTTAAAGCGCCTTCTCTCGTTCTTTTCTCTGCGACTGTATGCGGCATCGCAGGCAACGCACTCGGCGGTCCCGTAGGAGCATATATCGCAACTGTCATCAGCACCGAGCTCGGTAAGATAGTGTCAAAAGAAACAAAAGTAGATATTCTTGTCACACCTTCTGTCGTGATAATCAGCGGTGTTCTTCTTGCGATGTTCGTCGGTCCAGGCATCAATGCCTTTATGGAAGCTTTCGGAAGATTTATAGAAAACGCCACCGAGTTGCGTCCATTTCTTATGGGAATTATAGTCTCCGTTTCTGTCGGAATGGCTTTGACACTTCCAATCAGCAGCGCTGCCTTATGTATTGCCATCGGTCTCTCCGGAATAGCTGCAGGTGCAGCCACAGCAGGATGCTGCGCTCAGATGGTGGGTTTTGCAGTGATGTCGTTCAAGGAAAACCGTTGGGGTGGTCTCATCTCACAAGGATTGGGAACGTCAATGTTGCAGATGCCTAACATCATAAAAAATCCTCTTACATGGATTCCTCCTACATTGGCAGCAGCCATTACCGGACCAATATCCACTTGCTTGTTTCAACTCGAAAACGTGCCTATAGGAGCTGGCATGGGAACTTGCGGACTCGTAGGCCCATTCGGAATAATAACAGCCATGCCAGAAGGCGGAACAAAAATGTGGCTCGGAATATTATTGGTATGCTTCATACTTCCAGCAATTCTTACATGGATATTCGGAGTGATATTCAGAAAAATGAAGTGGATTAAAGAAGGAGACTTATTAATTGGGAATTAGGAGTTAGGAATTAGGAGTTGGCTGACAGCAATTCCTAATTTTTTTTATAAAAAGGTCTTGACAAAACTTCATTCATGTATTATATTTGTGGTTTTTGAAAAATCAACATAAAATCATTATATAAATGAAGTTATCACAATTCAAATTCAATCTCCCTTCAAATCTTATTGCCAACTATCCGGCAAAGAACAGAGACGAATCACGTTTGATGGTAGTTAATCGTAAAGACGGTTCTATCGAACATTGTATCTTTAAGGATATTTTAAATTATGTCAACGCCGGCGACGTTTTTGTTTTGAACAATACAAAAGTTTTTCCGGCTCGTCTTTATGGCGAAAAAGAAAAGACAGGCGCTAAGATTGAAGTCATGTTGCTTCGCGAATTGAATCACGAAAGCCGTCTTTGGGATGTTCTCGTTGATCCTGCTCGTAAAATTCGTATCGGCAACAAACTTTATTTCGGCGAAAACGACGATCTCGTCGCTGAAGTTATAGACAATACAACATCAAGAGGAAGAACATTACGTTTCTTGTTCGATGGTACTCACGAAGAGTTTAAAAAGACTATAACAGACTTGGGTAATACACCGCTTCCTCCAGAAATCGGTCGCCCAGTAGAACCAGAAGACGCTGAAAACTATCAGACAGTATTCGCTAAATGTGAAGGCGCTGTAGCTGCTCCAACAGCAGGTATGCACTTCAGCAAATCGCTTATGAAACACCTCGAACTCCGCGATGTTCAGTTCGCTGAACTTACTCTTCATACTGGCGTTGGTAACTTCCGTGATATTGAAGTAGAAGACCTTACTAAACATAAAACCGACTCTGAAGAGATGGAAATAACTCAGGAAGCCTGCGATATCATCAATACAGCAAAAAACGAGTGTAATAAAATTTTCGCAGTGGGAACAACATCTCTCAAAGCATTGGAAACATGTGTTAATATAAAGGGACAAGTTAATCCTTTCAAAGGATGGACCAACAAGTTCATATTCCCACACTACGATTTCAATACTGCCGACGCTCTCATTACCAACTTCCATCTCCCAAAATCACCGATGATGATGGAAGTGGCTGCATTCGCTGGTTATGACTTGCTTATGAAAGCTTATAAAGTGGCTGTCGCAGAGAAATATCGTTTCTTTACATACGGCGACGCTATGCTTATTATATAGAAATTTAGAACTTTAGAATTCTAGAAAATATTAATATGCTTCAAGATAATAAGACTTGTTGACATGTAGTCTTGTGGTCTTGTAGTCTTTAAAATAAAAACAATGAATCAAGAAGAATTTTTCAAGAAGATAACAGCTCACGCTAAAGAATACGGTTTCGTATTCCCTTCAAGTGATATTTATGACGGACTTTCAGCTGTTTATGACTACGGTCAAAATGGCGTTGAATTAAAGAATAACATCCGCCAATATTGGTGGAAAGCTATGGTGCAGATGCACGAAAACATCGTCGGTGTTGATGCAGCTATTTTCATGCATCCAACAGTATGGAAAGCTTCAGGTCACGTCGATGCTTTCAACGACCCTATGATTGATAACAAAGACAGCAAGAAACGCTATCGCGCTGATGTCCTCGTAGAAGATCATATCGCTAAGATTGAAGATAAAATCAATAAGGAAGTAGAAAAGGCTAAGAAACGTTTCGGCGACGCTTTCGATAAAGAACAATTCGTTTCTACTAACGCACGCGTTCTCGGATATAAACAAGAAATTGAAGACATCAGTCATCGCCTTTATGCAGCGATGGAAAACAACGACCTCGCCGGCATCAAACAACTTATAGAAGACCTCGGTATCGTTTGTCCAATCTCTGGCTCACGCAACTGGACCGACGTACGTCAATTCAACCTTATGTTTGCTACACAAATGGGTTCTCTCGCAGAAGGCGCTAACGAGATTTATCTTCGTCCTGAGACAGCCCAAGGTATCTTTGTCAACTACCTCAACATCCAAAAAACTGGTAGAATGAAAGTGCCTTTCGGTATCGCACAGACAGGTAAGGCTTTCCGTAATGAAATCGTGGCTCGTCAGTTCATATTCAGAATGAGAGAGTTCGAACAGATGGAAATGCAGTTCTTCGTACGCCCTGGCACTGAATTAGAATGGTTCAAACACTGGAAAGAAGAACGTCTCAGATGGCACCTCTCACTCGGTATCCCAGCAGAAAAATATCGTTACCACGACCATGAAAAATTGGCTCACTATGCCAACGCAGCAACTGATATTGAATTTGAATTCCCATTCGGCTTCAAAGAATTGGAAGGCATCCACAGCCGTACTGACTTCGACCTCAGCAGCCATTCCAAGTTCTCAGGCAAGAAACTTCAATACTTCGACCCAGAGACAAACGAAAGCTATGTTCCTTACGTTATCGAGACATCTATCGGTTTGGACCGTATGTTCCTCGCTATGTTGAGCCACGCTTATACAGAAGAAAAATTAGAAGACGGTTCAGAACGCGTAGTGATGAAATTCCCAGCAGCTTTGGCACCTTATAAAGTCGCTATCTTGCCTCTCGTCAAGAAAGATGGTCTCCCTGAAAAAGCACGCGAAATCATGGAACAACTCACACCAGATTTCATGTGCCAATACGAAGAAAAAGACTCTATCGGCAAACGTTATAGAAGACAAGACGCTATCGGTACACCTCTCTGCGTGACAATCGACAACCAGACATTGGAAGACAATACAGTGACTGTCCGCGACCGTGACACTATGGAACAAATCAGAGTCAACGCTGACGAACTTTATACAATTATCAGAAATAAAATAGCTCCTAAGAAAATCTGATTTTTTTAAGACTACAAGACTACAAGAGGACGCTGCTATTACATAGTGGCGTCTTTTTTTTGACGAAAGACAAAAGACGAAAGACAAAAGCCTCAGCAACCACAGATTTCACAGATTCCTCAAGTCCCTCAAGTCCCTCTACAACCACAGATTTCACAGATGCCTTAGCACCTCAAGTTTCTCAAAATTTTCTCTCGAAAACATTTGTCAAATAAAAATAAAATAAATACATTTGCCACCTAATTTAACTATATCACAACATTACTCTATTACTCAATAACAACATCACTCCATAACTTCAAAACTTCATTACTGAAAAAATTAAAAATCATTATATCATGAAAAAACTTTTACTTTTCTTTACAATCTTAGTCTCAACGATGGGATTGTTTGCACAAAATGTTGGTGATAATGCTATCATCAATTATGATGGTTATTCATTGGAATTTACAGTAACAAGTGTAGAACCAGCAGAATGCGCAGTCTCAGTAGATTCTGGTGAACCAGTGAATGTAATAATTCCATCCAAGGAGACAATTTCAGGAAAAGAATATACTGTTACTTCTATCGGTTATTATGCTTTTTCTAATTGTGACAATTTAACAAGCATAGAGATTCCTAACAGCGTCACTTCTATAGGTGATTATGCTTTTTATTATTGTTCCAATTTAACAAGCATAACAGTTGAAGAAGGCAATCCTGTTTATGACAGCAGAAACAATTGCAATGCCATTATAGAAACTGAAACAAATACATTGATTGCAGGATGTCAGAATACGCTAATTCCTAACTCAGTCACTTCTATAGGGGGTTCTGCTTTTTATAAATGTTACAATTTAACAAGCATAGAGATTCCTAACTCAGTCACTTCTATAGGGGGTTCTGCTTTTTCTGATTGTATCAATTTAACAAGCATAGAGATTCCTAACTCAGTCACTTCTATCGGTGATAATGCTTTTAATGGATGTTCCAATTTAACAAGCATAGAAATCCCTAATTCTGTCACTTCTATAGGAGAAGCTGCTTTTAGTAGATGTTTTAATTTGACAAATATAACAGTTGAAAATGGCAATCCTGTTTATGATAGCAGAAATAACTGCAATGCCATTATAGAAACATCTACAAACATTTTGATAAATGGTTGTATGAATACAATTATCCCAGATAATATTACAACCATCGGATATGGAGTTTTTGCTGAATTTACTCTTTTGACAAGCATAGAGATTCCTAACTCAGTCACTTCTATAGGGGATTATGCTTTTTATGGATGTTCCAATTTAACAAGCATAGAGATTCCTAACTCAGTCACTTCTATGGGTATGTGGGTTTTTTGGAATTGTTCCAATTTAACAAGCATTTACTGCTATGCCGAAAATGTTATAGTAGCAAATGGTATGTTTCTCGATTGTCCTTCCGACATGATAATTTACGTCCCTGCACAGTCAGTAGATGCTTATAAAGCTGCAAGTCCTTGGAATGAATATACAATCTTGCCAATGGGTGAAATTGTAAACCATTGGATACCTGATGAAAGTCTTTACGCTAACAATATGTCTGTCATCGGTTTAATTCAGATAGATGGCGTTAACCAAAACTCTACTTCCTTGGAAATAGGCGCGTTCTGCGGAGAAGAGGTGAGGGGCTCACAACTTGTTCAGTATATTCCAGAATTGGATAAATATCTTGTCTTCCTAACAATTCATGGAGATAATGAAAACGATGAGATTTCCTTCAGACTTTATAATCACGAAACTGAAGAGGAATTGGATTTGAGAAGTCCTGAGGCTGTAACATTCACTGTCAACGGCACTTTGGGCAGCATTACAAGTCCGTACGTGCTTAACTTCAGCAATATGGTAAATGTCACAGCGAGCGTAAATCCGGAAATCGCTGGTTCAATATCAGGCTCCGGAGAATATGCTATAAACGATATTGTCACCTTAACGGCAACAGCAAATACAGGTTATCAATTTATAAACTGGACAGAAGAAGGAACAGTCGTTTCGGAAGAAGCTGAATATTCATTTACAGTGACGGAATCAAGAGAATTGGTTGCTAACTTTGAACTGTTAACTTATAATGTAACAGCAAGTGCAAATCCAGCAGAAGGCGGCTCAATAAGCGGTGCTGGAACATACACTCATGGCGAGACAGCAACACTTTCAGCAACAGCAAATACAGGTTATCAATTTATAAACTGGACAGAAGAAGGAACAATCGTTTCGGAAGAATCAGAATATTCCTTCACAGTGACAGAATCAAGAGAATTGGTTGCTAACTTTGAACTTTTAACATATAATGTAACAGCAAGTGCAAATCCAGCAGAAGGCGGTTCAATAAGCGGCTCAGGAGTTTACACTCATGGCGAGACAGCAACACTTTCAGCAACATCTAACGAAGGTTATCAATTTATAAACTGGACAGAAGAAGGAACAGTCGTTTCGGAAGAATCAGAATATAGTTTTACAGTGGCAGAAGCCAGAGAATTGGTTGCTAACTTCAACTGCGTACAAAACAGAAACCTTAAATCCGGCTGGAGCTGGTTCTCATCTTACATCGAGATTTCTGGTGCAGAAGGCCTTGAAATGATAGAAGAAGCTCTCGGAGAAAACGGCCTTCAAATCAAGAACCAGACAGCTTTCGTGGCTAATTCAAGCGCTGGATGGTACGGCTCACTTACTTCAGTTTCAGTTGAAAGCATGTACATGTTGCAGACATCGGCAACTCACGAACTTACATTGTCAGGCGACAAAGTAAATCCTGAAAATCATCCAATAACAATAGGAACTAACTGGAAATGGATTTCTTATTTATTAAGCGAAAACATTGATGTTGAAGAAGCACTCTCAACGATAAATCCAAGTCACGGCGATTATGTCAAGTCAAAGAACGCTTTCTCACAATATTATAACGGCATCGGCTGGATCGGCGCTCTCAACACAATGAATCCAGGCGAAGGCTATATGTATCAAAATACATCCGGAACGACAAAGACTCTCGTATATCCATCAAGCGCTTCAAAGGGAACAAGAGCTAATGTGACTTCAGAAAACAACTATTGGATTGCAGACGCAGGAAAATATGCGAACAATATGAACATGATAGCATTTGTTAAAAATAATTCAGGAATGGATTATGAAATCGGAGCGTTCGTAGGTGAAGAAGTAAGAGGCAGCGCAAGACCAATCTATATCGAAGCTTTGGATTCATACATGATTTTCATGACAATATTCGGCGAAAGCAACGAAGAAATTACATTTAAATATTATGATGTGAATAATGACGAAGAAGAAAATATCTTCACAAAAGAAAACGTAATCTTCTCAGCAAACGCTGTTTTAGGCTCTGTTGACAATCCAATCGCAATGATGTTCGACACAGAAGGCATCGGTGAAAACGGAATGGAAAACATCAGCATCTATCCAAATCCTGCAAATGTCAATTCAGAAATCAATCTCGGCATGACATGTGACAGAGTAGAAATCTATAATACATTAGGTGTCAAGATTGCTGAATATTCAAATGTAAACAAGATAGACGGCATTGAAACATCAGGTGTTTACATGATAAGACTTACAAACGGCGAAGAAGCAATAAATTGCAGAATCGTTGTGGAATGATGTTTTTTTAAGACTACAAGACAACAAGTGGGCGCTGCTATTACATAGTGGCGTCCTCTTTTATAATGGCTAATGGCTAAAGTTGAAAGTCTAAAGTTTAAAGACTAAAGTCTAAAGTCCTTAGCAACCACAGATTTTACAGATTATACAGATTCCTCAAGTACCTAATTACCTCAATGTCATCTCAACACCTCAACACCTCAAACCCTCAAGTTCCTCTCAACCCTCTCAACCCTCTCAGCCCTCTATACCCTCTGGACTTTCTTCAATAATCTGTTTTTTCAGTTCCATGAGGTCGTAAGCATTTTCAACGGAGAAGTCGCCTATTTTAGTTCTTCTCAGCGATGTCATGCAGGCTCCATTGCCGAGTGCCTTGCCGAAATCGTTGACCAAAGAACGGATATAAGTTCCCTTGCTGCATTTTACTTCAAAACTGACGACTGGGAATTTACTTGTGTCTATTTTGAAATCTTCGATATGTACGAGTCTTTCTTTCATTGCTATTTCCTTGTCGGAACGAGCGTATTCAAAGGCTCTCTTGCCTTGTATCTTGATGGCTGAGAATTTAGGCGGACGCTGCATTATGTCGCCTATAAATGATTTTCTCGCTTCTTCCATCATCTCTTCCGTGATGCCATCTGTTGGGAAAAAAGCGTCAGGTTCGCTTTCTAAATCGTATGACGGCGTTGTCTGTCCTAAAAGCATAGTTCCGGTATAAACTTTCTCTTGCGCCTGGAAATTGTCGATTTGCTTTGTCATTCTTCCTGTGCATACGATGAGCAGGCCTGTCGCTAATGGGTCTAAGGTTCCAGCATGACCGACTTTCAGCTTTCTTATTCCGTGATAGCGTTTTACGACGGCACGTATGAGATTTACGGCATCAAATGATGTCCAGTCTAAAGGCTTGTCGATGAGAAAGACTTCTCCTTCTTCAAAATGAAACATATTATAAAGCGAAGATTATTGTTATTGCACCAGCGATAGCGCAGTATATTGCGAAATAAATAAGTTTACCTTTTTTAACTAAGTCGATCATGAACTTACAAGCGACGCATCCAGAGATGAACGCTCCCAAAAATCCTACTAATAAAGGCATGGCTCCGATTCCGCCTAAGAGAGCTGGTTCTTTTATCATGTCGATGACGTTCAAGAATGTCTCGCCTAAAATTGGAATCAATACCATGAGAAACGAGAATTGTGCGATGCTTTCTTTTTTATTGCCGAGGATAAGACCTGTTGCGATGGTGGTTCCAGAGCGAGACAAACCTGGCAATACAGCCAATGCTTGACCTAAACCGATGATGAAAGCGTCGCGATATGAGATGTTTTCTTTTTTACGAGGTTTTGCGTAATAAGCGAAAGTAAGTAATGTGGCGGTGAGAAGAAGGCAGCATCCAACAATCAATAAGCCGCTTCCGAAGATGGCTTCAACTTGGTCTTTGAAAAACAATCCTACTATCATCACAGGAATGATTGAAAGTAAAATCTTTGACACATATTCTTTCTCCGGATTCCATTTCATGGTGAAGAAAGTGCCCTTGAACAGATTTTCTATTTCTTTCCAGAGAATCACAATGGTGCTCAATACTGTAGCTGCGTGGACTGTTACTGTGAACAGCAGGTTGTCGGCTGCTGATGTGTTGAGGTTTAATAATTCTTGTCCTATTGTCAAATGTCCGCTACTGCTGACAGGTAAAAATTCAGTTAATCCTTGAAGAATTCCTAATAATAAAGCTTCTAACCAATTCATAGTCTTATTTTTTTAATTTTTTTTAGGTCTTTTCATGATGGCGTAAATCTGAACGCCGAATCCTATCAATACGAGTATTGGAGCCAATGTGAGTCGGCGGAAATTGAAAATAGCTTCGTTGAAAACGTCAGGGTCGTCAGAGCCGCCGCCTATCATCAATAAGAATCCGATGAGAAGGAATGCCAATCCTATCATCACCCAAAGATAGTTGTCGCGTCCAAAAGGCATTGGGGTTTCATTTTCCTGTTCGTTTTTAAGGTTTTTGTTGTTTTCTTCTAACTTGCTCATATTTAATGATTTATTTGTTACATGTAAAATTTGTCTAAGTCTGCGTTGATGTATTTCTTCATTGAGAAATATGTTGATAAGGAAGTAAGTATAAGACTTAAAACTATAACAGAAACATAAATTGCTATTATGTATTCGTTGCCTTGTTCCATATTCATTTCAGGCAGATAGTCATTAATTCCTAATATGGTAATTGTAATGAGAATCAATGCAATAACAGCTGCAATGAGACCTTGGACCATAAATGTCTTTAAAAATGGTTTCATGATAAATCCTTTTGTCGCACCAACAAGTTGCATCGTTCTTACAATAAATCGTTTTGAATAGATGGAAAGTCTGATAGTATGATTTATCAATGTTATTGCAATCAAAAGTAAGATTAGACTTATGGAGAACAAGATTATTTTTATTCTGTTGATGTTGTCGTTGATAGTGTTTGTCAGAGTTTTTTGATAAATGACTTCTTTGACTATTTGTTTTTTGCCAATCCATTTTTCTACCATTGCCATGCTGTCGCTGTTGGCATAATCGGCGACGAATCTGATGTCTAAAGAAGGAAGCAGAGGATTTTCGACATCGCCGAGCCATTTGAGAAAATCTTCTCCCAAATCTTCTTTCATTCTGTTGGTGGCTTCTTCCTTACTGATATATTCAACAGATTTTATGTAATTTTTTTTGCTGATTTCGTCTTTAAGACTTATTATTGAAGATTCTTTAACGTTGCTTTTTATGATAACTTCAAATCCGATGTTTTCTTTGACATAATTCAACATTCTGTCGGCATAAATGACCATAAATGCGTACATTCCCATCATGAAAAGCACCAACATGATGCTCATCAGCGAGACAAAATACGAACCTGCGAACCTTCTTTTTGTTGACTTATTTTCAGAATACATCTGTTATTTATTTCTTTGCAAAGATAACTATTTATTCCTTAAAAAATCAAAACGCAAAATTTTATTGTTATGATGTACATAATTAAAAAAAATGTAATTTTACACTTTCAAAAACAAGCGTTATGTTGAAGAAATTAGGTGATTATGTAATATTGATGTCTCAGGTCTTTTGTAAACCTGATAAGTCATTAATATTCAGGAAGAGGCTTTTACACGAATTTTATAATCTTGGTTTTACATCTATAGGAATTGTTTTGATTCTTTCGGTTTTTGTTGGAGCAGTTGCCACGATTTTGGTCGCTTATAATACTGATAATCCACTTCTGCCTGAGAAACTTATCGGCTTTTCCGCTCGACAGATGATTGTGCTTGAGTTCTCGCCAACGATGATCAGTTTGATTCTCGCAGGAAAACTCGGTTCGCAGATAGCTTCTGAACTTGGAACAATGCGTGTTACTCAACAAATTGACGCTCTTAAAGTGATGGGAGTAAATCCTGCTAATTATCTTATTATGCCAAAAATCATTTCATGTCTTTTCTTCATTCCTGTTCTTATAGTCTTCAGTATAGTGATCGGTATTTTGGGCGGATGGTTGGCCTGCGTTTTAACTGGCGTTATCACCCCGACAAATTATGTCGTAGGTTTAAGGTCTTGGTTTGAACCTTTCTCATTGACATTCGCTATGATAAAAACTGTTGTTTTCGCTTTCTTGATAACTTCTATTTCAAGTTATATCGGTTATGAAGTGAAAGGCGGCTCGGTTGAAGTAGGAAAGGCAAGTACTAAAGCTGTCGTTGTAAGCAGTATCGCAATTATAATTTTTGACTTGATTTTAACCCAGATGCTCTTGACATGATAAAAGTAGAAAATATAACAAAGAAATTTGGCGAAAAAGTTGTCTTAGATGACGTTACAGTAACCTTTGAAAGAGGAAAAACTAACCTTATCATTGGTCAAAGTGGTTCTGGAAAGACAGTGTTGATGAAGATTTGTACTGGCTTGTTCGACCCGGATAATGGAAACGTTAGTTTCGACAATCGTCCTTTTTCAAATACGAAAGAAAAACGTAGAATAGATATTCGCAAGGAAATGGGTGTCCTTTTCCAAGGCGGTGCTCTCTTCGATTCTATGAATGTGGAAGAAAACGTTATGTTCCCTCTTAATATGTTCACTGATATGAGTTATGAAGAAAAACTGGAAAGAGTTAATTTCTGTCTTAACAGAGTGAATCTCAGTGGAATAAATAAGTTGGCGACTTCAGAGCTCAGTGGCGGTATGATGAAACGTGTGGCAATAGCTCGTGCTATCTCTAACAGCCCGAAATATCTGTTCTGCGACGAACCTAATTCCGGTCTCGACCCTATGACAGCAGAACTCATCGATGACCTTATTAAAGAAATAACGGAAGAGTATAACATAACAACAGTTATCAATACTCATGATATTAACTCTGTCATTAAAATTGGCCAAACGATAAACTTTATCTATAAAGGAAAATTGTGGTGGAGAGGCGATAACAAAAGTGTAATGAAAGCTGATAATCGTGAATTGAACGATTTCTTGTTTTCAACAGAATTAACAAAAAGAATAAAATTAGTTTAAGTTATGAGTATATTGGATTTAATTATCGGAGTGATTCTCTTAATTTTCGCTTTTGCAGGATTAAGAAAAGGACTTATCATTGAGGCATTCTATTTGGCTTCTTATATTATTGGTATCTATGGCGCAATGTTTTTCTCTGATACTGTTGCGGCATGGATGTCGGGTTTTATAAAAAATAGTAATGAGATTGTCGCAATAGTGGCGTTCATCATCACATTTGTCGCAGTGCTGATTTTAGTGAGATTCTTGGGCCGCCTGATAAGCTCTCTCGTAGAAGCGATAAGCCTTGGATTTATAGATAAAATAGGAGGATTTGTATTTGGAACAATGAAAGGCGCTCTGATTATAAGTGTCTTTATATTGATATTAAATGTGTTAGGCTTTTCATCAATTATGGATGAAATAAAATCTGGTTCTATTTTATATCCAAAAGTAGAAAATGTCGCAAATGTTCTTTACAAAAATCACGATGTGGTAAAAGAATCTATCGACAATGGCATTGAAAAAATTGAAGATGTTATTGAAACAAGTTTAACTAAATAAGAAATAATATGAAAAACATAGCGGTTATTTTAGCTGGTTGCGGAACTAAAGACGGTTCAGAAATCAATGAAACAGTTACATTGTTGCTCGCTCTCGATCAACATGGTCTCAAATATCAATGCTTTGCCCCAGATGCAAATCAATATCATGTTGTAAATCATGTTACTGGAGAAGTCGTTAATGAAGAACGTAATATGTTGGTTGAGGCGGCTCGTATCGTAAGAGGTGAAATTTTACCTATGACAGAGTTTAATGCAGATAATTTCGACGGACTCGCTATTCCTGGTGGAGTAGGTGCTGCCAATAATCTTTTCACATATTTCATTGATGGAATGCAAATGACTGTGCTTCCTGAAGTTAGAGATGCCATCGTGAAGATTCATGAACAAAACAAACCTATTGCTGCAATGTGCATAGCACCTGTTTTGCTCGCTAATGTTTTAAACGACATTACAATCACTCTCGGTAATGAAGAATGCGGTCCTGCAAAAGATATTTTGAAAATGGGCGCACATCACGAGGCAACAAAAAACGGTGAAGTGACATCTGATTTGAAAAACAAGATTTTCACAACACCGTGTTTTATGTTAGAATCAACTTTAAAAGACATCTACGAAGATGCTTATAATCTTGTAGATGCTTTCGCTAAAGCTCTTTAAAAAGAAAATCAGAATTTCGGTAATATTGCCAAAAATAGTTGGTAATTGAGCGAAAAAAAGACAGGTAACGGGCATACAAAACAGCTATAGTAACCTGTCTTTTTTTTCTATCCTCATTGTTTTTATTATAAAAAAATAACTTTGATGAAATTTTTCATCAAAGTTACTATATTCAATTGGTAAACTTTAACTTATAATGATTTTGCCAATTGCTTTTTTATCTATTATACTGAATTTTCTGAGTTTTAAATTAATGTTATTCTGTATAATATAAGATCATCTTTTCTATTGCTCTGTTGCAGACTTCGCAGAATTTATCTCCTTGGAAAGTCTTCATGAGGCAATCCATTTTTGGGCGATAAACGCCTTTTGGTTCGTAACCGCCGCCTTCAAAAACGCCGACTTCATTTATATATTTCTTGTCTTCTGGTGTTGGAACTGGTGTTTTCTTTTTCAACATGTCCTTCCATTTCTTGTCAAAATCGACTAATGTTGTAATGTTAGGTTCCCAAGGCTCGATGCTTAAATTGTAGAATTCTTCATAAGAACCTGAATCGTCGTAATATTCATCGCCTAAACCTGCAAATCCATGGCCGAATTCGTGGATGATGACATCAGAAGAGAAACTGTCGTCGGTTGAGCTTACGCAATAGAAATTATATATTCCGCCGCCGCCGTATTTTGATGTGTTGGCTAAGATATAAATCTGGTCGTATGGAACTAATCCTGCGAGATTTCTGATTGATTGGTTGTCGTATGACATGCAGTAACGTTCTGAATCAAATGTGTAGAATGAGCAGTTTACAGCTGTGCTTTTCCATTTGTCTTCTGCTGGAATAGTGATTCCTGAATCTTTTGAAGGAACCATAACAGCTTTGATGTTAAATCTGTCTTGATATGATGTGTAAGGCTCATAAGAGAAAAGACACTCTTTGAAGAAGTTGCAGTCGAGTACGAATTTGCCCATTTCTTCTTCAGTATATCCGTCAGGAAGTATCACAATGTCAACGGCTTTTTCAGGAGAATAATTTCCGTGAACGTTGAGGATTGAGTAATTGTTTTTTGGAGGGTCTTGAATGAAATAATTTTTAGGGTCGATTGTGAGTCTCATTTTTTCAATCATTACTCCGTCGTAGTTCCTCATATAGAATACCACATCGACGATTTCTTTAGGGTAAGGCATAATAACAGACTCGTTGAATCCTTTTGTGACAATTTCGGCTTCTGGTGTTGTCTGCCATTCTCCAAATAGATTACAGTAGCCTCTTGAATATATCACAATGTCGGAATCGTGTATCATCACTTCAAAAAAATAGTCTCCGTAACCTAAGCTGTCAATCAAACAGTTGCGTGTTCCGCCCCAAACAGGTTCCATTACATATTTGTCGAGTGCGTAATAACAAGAATCGGAATTGCCAAATATATAATAGTCGATTCTTAACTGTTGATTCTCGAAATATACATCATATTGTGCATTTGATTTAAAAGACAATGATGTAATTAATAATAGGAGTAGTGTGAATTTGTAAACAATTTTTTTCATGATGCTTTTATTTTTGGCAAATATAATAAATAATGAAAATAAATGTTGAATTTTGTCAAAATAAAAAAAGGGCGCTGGGAGCGCCCAATTGCATTAATAAACCAAACTACTTACAAAGCTATAGAGAATGTTTAGTACTTGTGTTTGCAAAGATACGTCAAAATACATTTCTGTCAATAGTGTAGAGGTTAAAATACTAAATTTTTGAATTTTATCT
>JAGBVS010000163.1 GCA_017630195.1 Bacteroidales bacterium
GAAATTAGAGATGATACTTTTAGCGTATTCTTTACTGTTAAAATCAGCTAAATCACTGGAACCAGAGACTTTAAGATATTCTATCGGGTATCAAGTCATGGCTAAATAATCAACTAGCAATTCGGGTATTTACCAATAATTATACATAGGCTAGAATGAAATGTATAATATATATTTTATATCACACCTATTAGAAAATCGTATGACAATATCTAAAAAATTGTTATTCATGTGAATGTATAGGGCACCTCTAATAACTACCAATTAATTCACCTCTAAATGAAATTAGAAAAAAACACAGAAAACTAAGCATAGTCTACTGTGTTTTTCTTTATGTTACAGACGCCACTTGACTGTTTATTCTTATTTTAGACAGATTACCGCCATGTTTTGAGATTTAAACGTTTAACTTGTTCGTACCTCAATAAGTTATAAGTCAGATTTGTAAGGTCAGTATTTAAAACAGCTCGATCGAATCCAATAGAACGTAAACTAGAACCATGCATTGAATTTTCAACAAAGCCAAATACATGTTCAATACGGACACGTATTTTCGAAATGATTTTATTAAACATTTTATCGTCTGCCTTAAGAGATTTAGAACGTGTGTTTTTAAGACAGGTAAAAAGTTCAGCACCTTTAGGTGTTGCTTGATTTTGATAAGCTGAGTCTGCTAAGGTGATCTCATCGGGATCAACAAGAACGCCTATTACTTGAGAATCATGCACATTTGCAGGCGTTGTTTGATAATTCTTTACGAATTTTGATTTGGTATCTATAGCAATATGATTTTTGTAGCCATAGTGTCTCTCATTACCTTTAATTGTCCAGCGAGCAGCTGTATCCTTCTGTGCTCTTTTGTTCTTCGTCCAATTCACTGGTACCCTATTTGCTTTAATCAATTCATTTTCGTCTTTTGGATTACGTTGTTTAGGCGCCTCTATGAATGTTGCATCAACAATCTGTCCTTTATGAGCGATCATCCCTTGTGATTCAAGTTTTTCTTGAAAGGCAGAAAAAAGCCAGTTTCCTCTATTAGATTTTGATAGCTGATTTCTAAAGTTCCAGATAGTCTTTGCGTCTGGTACCTTGTCATCAATCTTAAGGAATCTTCTAAACGAAATCCGGTCAATCATTTGATATTCCATTGCATCATCAGATAGATTGTATAAGCGTTGTAAAATTAGAATTTTCAACATTAAAACAAGGTCATAGGGCGGTCTACCACCATGAGATTTGTTTTTTAAATCATACTTAAAAATCCGGTTAAGAGTTGGGCGAAAACACTCGAAATCAACCACTTTTTCTAGCCGCTCAAGAGGGTCTCCTTTTAAACTTAATTTTTCAAGATAGTCGCTATCTCCAAATAAATTCATCTTCAATACCTCGTTAGCTTATTATTAATCTATTATACCTCTTTTCATACGTTTTTAGAGGTGCCCTTAACTATCAAAAGGTCGTGATTAGGATTTCCTATCACGACCTTTTATTATTTTTAAGACTAGGTCATTGATTCAGGGTTAAAATGGTAAGAGAAATATGGTAAAAATATGATACTGTTTAAGGAGGGAATATGGCTAGTCAAATGATGTCCGAAGCTTTGCCACAGTATATACATGCAATGGGCGTCACGTTAAAACTTGCAAGCATTGGTATTGCACTTGCTTTAATTATTGGTTTGATTTCGAGTTTTGTTATCTATTTTAGATTACCAATTTTTCGGCAAATTGCCAGTGCCTATACAGAAATATCACGTAATACACCTTTATTGATTCAACTCTTTTTCTTATATTATGGCTTGTCACGTATTGGCATTCAACTAGAAAAAGAAACAGTTGGCATTATCGGGTTAGCCTTTCTAGGTGGTGGTTATATGAGTGAAGCTTTTCGAGGAGGGATTGAATCAGTTGCAAGGATTCAAGTAGAAAGTGGTCGTGCGCTTGGTCTAACAAGAGTACAATTGGCACGTTTCATTATTTTTCCGCAAGGATTTGCCAATAGTGTCCCAGCTGTTGGTGCGAATGCGCTCTTCTTACTGAAAGAAACTTCGGTTTTTTCAGCTATTGCTATTATGGATTTGACCAATGTGACACGGGATTTGATTGGTATGTACTACTTGACTCGGGAATACTTGCTGATGTTGGTTATTTCCTATGCGGTCATTTTAATTCCTTTGTCACTCATTATCAGTTATATCGAAAGGAGAGTTCGCCATGGCATCTTCGGGTCTTAATATCCTTTTTGATGGTAACAACATGTCCCGAATTTTGGGTGGTATGTGGTTAGCTGCTAAAATTTCAGTTGTTTCTCTCGTCATTGGTTTACTACTAGGTGTGTTATTTGGTATACTCAGAACCTCGAATTCAAGGATGATCAAACTGATTTTCAAGATATATTTGGAAGTTTTTCGGATTATGCCCTTACTGGTTTTACTATTTGTTTTTTATTACATCCTGCCAGAAGCTTTAAATTCGGATATTAGCCAGTTCACAGTTTCTGTACTAGTCTTCGTCCTTTGGATTTCCTCCGAAATGAGCGATGTCGTCAGGTCAGCGTTGATTAGCGTTCCGAAAACACAAATCGATGCAGGACGTGCGCTTGGTCTGTCTAAAAGACAACAATACTACTATATTTATTTGCCTCAGGGTCTACCACTTGTAATCCCCGCAACCCTGAATCTTATAACGCGCGTCATTAAAACAACCTCCATTCTCTTGATAATTGGCGTACCAGAGATGATTAAGGTAGGTCAGCAAATCATAGAAAATTACACGATTAAAATTCCGACAGCCTCACTTTGGGTCTACGGTTTCATTTTCTTCCTGTATTTTATCCTCTGTTGGCCCTTATCAGTACTAGCTAAACGCCTAGAAAGGAAGGCACGTACATGAGTGTTTTAGAAGCTCAGAATATCCATAAGAAATTCGGCAAAAGCGACATATTAAAAGGCGTATCGCTAACCATTGACAAGGGAGAAGTACTCGTTTTACTTGGTCCTTCCGGAAGTGGTAAATCCACGCTACTTCGTACGCTCAATGGTCTAGAGACAATTGATAGCGGAGAAATTATTTTCAACGATAGAATTTTAGAACTTAGTGAGCTAGCTTGGCAGAAAATTAGACCAGAGATTGGGATGGTGTTTCAGTCCTATGACCTCTTTCCAAATTTAACCGTGCTAGATAATATTTTATTAGGCCCCCTAAAAGTTCAGAAACGTGAAAAAACAGCAGTCGCATCAGAAGCCATTGCCCTTTTGGAACGGATTGGACTAGCTGATAAGGCTGAAAGCTATCCCCGTGAATTATCCGGAGGTCAAAAACAACGGGTTGCCATTATCAGAAGTTTGGTCATGCAGCCACAAGTTTTACTTTTTGATGAAGTGACAGCCTCCCTTGACCCAGAAATGGTGAGAGAAGTCCTAAGCGTGATTCAAGGGCTTGCTTTAGAAGGCAAGACCATGTTGATTGTCACACATGAGATGAATTTTGCTAGACAAGTCGCTGACCGTGTTATCTTTATGGACGCAGGTCAAATTCTCGTAGAGACAAATTCAGAAGCTTTCTTCACAACAGAAGACAACCCTCGTGTTAAACAATTTTTATCTAGTTTAGCCTATTAATAAAAATATATAAATTGAGTTTCGGCTCTTTGAGGC
>JAGBVS010000164.1 GCA_017630195.1 Bacteroidales bacterium
AAACAATCACGACTTTACAGATAAGACTGCCGTTGAACAATGAAGTCATCTCCAAAGTCATGATCATGAAACGCCACAAGGCAATCGAAAGATTATTCGATGAAGATTTTTGGGGTACGCAATGACGAAGTCAGGACTGGGGTCTCCTCCTCGTTCCTGTTATCATTGGTAAAGTCCTCGACGCAACAGGCGGCTACACAATGCCAATGATTATCTTCTCTTCATTCGGCGTTCTCGCTTTATTCTTCGGATTATGGCTCAAACGCGAAGACAAGAAAAAAGGCTACGGCTTGGAATTACCAAATATTAAGAAATAAGACTATAAGTCTATAAGACAATGAGACTATAAGTTATGAGACGTTACTAATATGTAGCGTCTCTTTTTTTATACACATAATCGTTGATGATTAATTCTAAACGAAATAGCCTGAAAGGCTCTAACAGATACAACGTCATGGCAACGCCGTACGGAGAAAGGAATGGCAACGCCGTACGGATAAAAAAAAACGCCTCAGAAATCCGAGGCGTTTTGTGGAAACTGCTGGGGTCGAACCAGCGACCCCCTGCTTGTAAGGCAGGTGCTCTAAACCAACTGAGCTAAGCTTCCATTCTGTGTAAGAACTGTTTGTAATAACCTTTCGTTTACGTGTGCAAAGATAGGAACTTTTCAATTACGCGCAACACTTTTTTAAAAATATTTTTATTTTTATTTAAATTTATTTATATCAATAAGTTATAAAGATATTTTTATATTAAAAAGTAATTTTTTTTCATTATTTTAGATCAAAAAACCAAGATTTTAGCACCAAAAATATCACACTTTAGCAAAAACCACGCTTTTTTCAATTCAAAATTTATGATTATTTTATTTTCTGAGACGCATCAATGAGTGTTTATTTTATAGGAACCATTGATACGTCTCTACAATCTCGTAATTCTCGCTAAATAATCGTAATGTTCGCCTCGTCTGACGATTTCCATTTTAAAGCCATTAGCTTCCGCATAATTTCTCAAAGTATTCGCATCAATGTATAGCCATGGAAACGAATCGCCACATATATCTTCATAACACATTGTATATTCCAATTCGCCATAATATTTATCACTATCTATCAATTCGGCTATTCCGTCTTTGTCGTCATAGAGATAACAGAGGTCCGACGAGTCGCAGAGAAGCTGTCCGTCATCAGCCAACACATTATTAATATGTTTGAAAAAGTCAGGAAGTTTATCCAAAGTACCTACTATTCCTATTCCGTTCATCAACATTAATATAGTATCGTATTTCTCATCCAAAGTAAAGAAATCTTGTTCGAGCACATTGACGACACCTCTCGCCTTCATCGTCTCAACGGAATATGGAGAAATATCTATTGCCGTAACATCGACACCTTTTTCCTGAAGCCACAGCGAATGGCAGCCGGAGCCGGCCCCGACATCGAGAGTTCTGCCCTTCGCCATTTTCAAAGCCTTCTGTTCTATCTTGGGCATATCTCTAAAACTACGGAACAATGTCGCCAACGGAATCTCATCTTCCTCAAACATAGGAGACAAAACCCTTAATTTGCCATTAGCATTACCTTTATAAAAATCGGCGATTGCCTTGCCCATCGCATCCTTCTCTCTTTTCATACATTTTATATTAACAGAACATTATTAGCAAAAATAAATATTTTCCTTATTTTCATTTGAAAAAAATTAAAAAAATCTTATTTTTGTATGACTTAATTTAAACACATAATAATATGACTATAGACGAATCAAAGATTAGAGAAGCTTTTGAAGAAAAAAACTGGACAGATATTAAGTCACAAGACTCATGGTCTGTCTTCAAGATAATGTCAGAATTTGTAACTGGATATGAAACACTTTCAAAGATTGGACCTTGCGTCGCAATTTTTGGTTCAGCACGCACTAAACCTGACAACAGATATTATAAAATGGCAGAAGAAACAGCTTATCTTTTAGTTAAGAAAGGCTTCGGCATCATCACCGGCGGCGGTCCTGGCATCATGGAAGCTGGCAACAAAGGAGCTCATTTCGGCGGCGGCAAGAGTGTTGGACTTAACATCGTTCTTCCACACGAACAACGTCCTAACGATTTCATCGACCAAGACAAGAATATCAACTTCGACTATTTCTTTGTAAGAAAAACCATGTTCATGCGTTACGCACAAGGTTTCATCGTATTCCCTGGCGGATTCGGCACACTCGATGAATTGTCAGAAGCAATAACATTGATACAGACCAACAAGCTCACCTCCTTCCCTATTGTCATGGTTGGAAAAGAGTTCTGGGAGCCGCTCAACGATTGGTTCAAAAACACATTATTGAAAGAGGGAATGGTAAGCGAAAGCGATTTCGACATCTTCCATGTTGTTGACACCGTTGAAGAAGCTGTAAATATAATAGAAGACTTCTATCATAAATACGCTCTTAAACCTAATTTTTAATTAATGCATAATTCATAATTCATAATGCATAATTATGGGTTGTGAATTATGAATTACATAGAAATACCTATTATTATAATAAACATACAAGGTGACGGTTATCACATCGTTGCGGAGGGTTGCATCAACGGCAAGACTGCTCGCTTTGTTGTTGACACCGGTGCCTCAAGGACTGTCTTCGACAAGGATAAAATCTTAAATTATATTAACAATCCTGAGTTTTCAGAAAAGGAAGGACTCTCTGCCGGCATTGGAGGAACCGACATTTCCAGTTTCATCTTCAACATCGACGAACTTAGTTTTGGAGATTTAAAGATAAAAGACTATCAAGCCGTTGCGATGGATTTATCCAACATCAACGACTCATACGCAATGATAAAACTTCCACCAATAGACGGTGTCCTTGGCGGCGATTTGTTAGTAAAGCATAAAGCTGTCATCAACTACAGATTAAAGAAAATACGACTTTTCCCAACAAAATAATCATGGCAAGAATATTAGTCATAGACGATGAACCTGCAATCCGCCGTATCTTACGCGAGATTTTAGAGCACGAGCAATATCAAGTTGACGATGCTGCTTCTGCTGTTGACGCACTTCCTTTAGTAAAGGAAAACGAATACGATGCTATTTTGTGCGACATCAAGATGCCGCAGATGGACGGCATTGAATTTCTTGAAGAAGCGAAGAAAAACACCGACGCTCCTATCATCATGATTTCCGGTCACGGCACAATAGACACAGCCGTCGAAGCAATAAAAAAAGGCGCCTTCGACTATATAGCCAAGCCGCCGGAGTTAAACCGTCTGCTCATCACTCTGCGTAACGCTTTAGACAAATCACAACTGATGACAGAAACGAAAGCTCTCAAAAAAGTCGTTAATCGAAAGTATCAGATGATTGGAAATTCCCAACCTATGATGGAGATTCTCGACATGATTGAGAAGGTAGCTCCCACCAATGCACGCGTGCTCATCGAAGGCGAGAACGGAACCGGAAAAGAACTCGTCGCACGTCAGTTACACGAATCAAGCAATCGTTTTTATGCTCCTTTCATTGAAGTCAACTGTGCGGCAATACCTTCCGAACTAATTGAGAGTCAGCTCTTCGGACACGAGAAAGGCTCGTTCACATCAGCGATAAAGATGAAAAAGGGCGACTTTGAACTCGCCAACAACGGAACTTTGTTTTTAGACGAAATCGGCGATATGAGTCTGTCGGCCCAAGCTAAAGTACTTAGAGCCTTGCAGGAAAACAAGATAACTCGTGTAGGCGGCGAAAGCGAAATCAATGTCAACGTGAGAATCATCGCTGCGACGAATAAGAATCTCAAAGAAGAGATACAAAAAGGCAACTTCAGAGAAGATTTATATCATCGATTAAGCGTCATTATAATCAACGTTCCGCCTTTGCGCGAAAGATTAGACGACATTCCTTTGTTAGTCAATTATTTCGTAGAAAATATTTCAAACGAAATGGGAAAAGCAACGCCCACATTCACCCAAGACGCAATAGAAGAACTGCAAAAATATCGTTGGACAGGAAACATCCGCGAGTTGCATAATGTTATAGAAAGGCTTGTGATTCTGTGCGGAAGTGAAATCAACGGCGATGATGTAAGAAAATATGCGAGGCCGTTAGTTAATTAGGAATAGATTGTAATTTAAAATAAATGAGACTGTAAAGATTTACAGTCTCATTTACATTATAAAAACATAGCTATAAGAAACAAAAGCATAAAAGCTAACAATATATATACAACAAGCTTGCCTTTATTTTTAGACTTAGCGTTTTCTTGTGCCACAGATTTAACGCCAGTCTTGTCTGGTTCTTTTTCCTGAATTAGAGGTTCTTTTACTGATTCTTTTTTAACAGAAGATTTTTTCTGAGCTGCTGACTTTTTCTGGGCAACTAATTTTTTCTGAGCTTTTTCTTTTTTCTTTTCTTCTTTTAAGATACGTTCATTTTCTTTTTTCAGTTGTTTAAGATAACGGATAACATCGTCAAGATCATCACTATAGGAGTTTGTCGTGTTGTTTTGCCCATGAACACTCTCATATTCCTCTTCACCATATTCTTCAAAATATTCCTCCTCAAAATATTCCGACAATTCTCCGGTATGCATATAATGGTCGTAATCGCGCCACATATCGTCTTCAGTACTCATATTTCCAATATTTTATGGTTTACTATACAAAGATAGAAAAAATAAAAGTACAGTCGCATTTTTGCCAACTTTTGACTCCCTTACGACAAAATTTAATTTCATTTTTTAACTTTTAAATATCACCTTAACGGTTAATAATGAAATAGTTAGAGTATGATTTTTCAGTCGCAATTTAGTCGCAATTTCAAAAATCGTCAGTCGCAAATTTTGAACAAAAAACAACGAAATATAGCAAGTATATAAAAAACAAAAACTGCTGACTTATTGATAATCAGCAGTTTTATTTTTAAAAAAGATTTTAAAGTGGAGCTGGAGGGAGTCGAACCCTCGTCCAAACAAGGAACACCCATGCTTTCTACATGCTTATTTTGTTGTTGGTTTTCGAATCACGCAAGGAAACAAACACCCTAAACATGACCTTATCTCCTAAGTTTCGCTATGTGTACGGAGCTTCCACATCGCTATCCTGAAATTATGAGCACCTCGGACCCGGACCGGAATCAGGAAGGTCCATCCGCGAGATGTCTCGTTCATCTACCTTGTAAATGAATAAAGCAACGATCTACTGTTCTTCGATCAAGCAGCGAGAGCGTA
>JAGBVS010000165.1 GCA_017630195.1 Bacteroidales bacterium
AAGATCACAAAGTAAGTCCTGAAGAAAACGCAAGAGGCAGAGCTAACTACGAAGCGATATTAAAGATTTTCAAGGGATAAAAACAATGATCTTTTACGACTACAATTTGCGCTATGAAATTCGCAAATTAGAAGACAACGAGACAATAAAGTCGTTCGATTGCGGCGATGCTGATCTGAACGACTTTATTATCAACGAGGCACATCATTATAGAAAAGCTTTATTAGCAGTAACTTATATATTTGAAGACAAAGGAACAGGAAATGTCATCGGATATTTTAGTCTTGCTAACGACCGCGTTTCTTTAACCGACTTTAACAACAAGACAGAGTTCAATCGTTTCAGACGCACTCGATTTGTTAATGAAAAACGTATAAAAAGCTATCCTGCTGTGAAAATATGCAGATTAGGAATTGACAATTCTTTACGAGGTAAAGGGATAGGTTCTATGTTGCTTGATTTCATCAAATATTTCTTTATTGAAAATAATAAAACAGGTTGCAGGTTTCTAACCGTTGACGCATATAATAATGCTATCCCATTTTACAGAAACAACAATTTCAAACATCTTAAAGAACAAGAAGAAGATAAAATCACAAGCTCACTTTATTTTGATTTGAACGACATCTACTAAAAATTAAAAAATCTCTCGCAGAGACGCAAAGTTACGCAAAGTATCATATCTGAAAGATTAAACTTTATAGGGACGTCATATTGTGGCGTCCTTTTTCATTCCTAAACATGAAGACGTGTCAATGTGTGTCTATTTTTATGGAAACATTGACGCGTCACTACAATTATTCCTGAATTCCAAACTACCAAATAAAAGGTATCACTTTATATCTTACTTTATGTTTGTATTCCTCATATCCTTTCAGTCCTGATTCAAGGAGTTGTTCTTCATTTTTCATCCTAATCGCAATGATAGGAACATATGCTAACATAATAACAAAAGATATTAAAGAACCTAAAATCAATGGAATCGACAAAAACATAATGAGCGTCGCTGAATACATCGGATGACGAACTATACCATACAATCCTGTGTCGATTACTTTCTGATTTTCTTGAATTTCAATAGTTCTGGAAAGAAAAGCATTCTCTCGCATTACTTCAGCATATATCAGATATGAAAAAAGAAAAATACCTGCTCCAATCCATATCACATTATCGGGCAAAGAATGCCATGAAAAACGGAAATTCAATCCTGCAACAACAAATGCTGCGACAAACATAATTCCCGACAATGCGACAACCCATTTCTGCTCATCGATTTTCTCTTTGGCGTCGAGACGCTTCTCTAAAAGTTTTGGAGATTTAAACAACATCAGCATTCCCAAGAAAAGCATCGGGACGAACAAAACAGCCACAAACAGCCAAACATTCCAGTAACGAAAAGTGCCGGCTGGCAGAAACAACAAAACTCCTATTGCAACAAAACCAGCAATAATTTTCTTAACAGCTTGTAAGAATAAATTATTTTTCATAACAAAATCATTTTAACATCATTAAAATTCTCTTCGCTATTTCCTCGGGACAATCAATCAGAAGCTGACCGTGATTCATTTTTTTAAACACCTCAACACTTACATTCGGGAAAAGTCTTTTCAGATGTTTGACCTGAGGTTTCGCAACGAAAGCTTCTTTTGTCCCATGCCAATAATGAATATCGTTGCCGTTAATAGATTGTAACTTATTAGTATAAACAGATTTATAACCATCCAAGACAGCTTTAGTTCCACCGTATGGATAAACCTTTTTACATTCGTCGAGCAAGACATCGAAATAATGAGAATGAAAGACCCAACGCCAGAATCCGGTCCAATGATAGCAAGTCCAGACATTCAAACATTGTAAATAACGAAGCGGACCAACGAGCCATTTAGGCAGCGGCAACAAAGGAGCAGCATCCAAAATAGTATGATTTACAACAATTTCGTTACGCTCCAAAACACGAGACAATATCTTTCCTCCCAATGAAAGTCCGTAAGCACAATCTAAACGTCCGTCATAATTTTTCTTGACATAATTTATAACTTGAACAGCTTGCTCATCAACGGAAGTAAAACTAGTATGCTTTCCAACGACAAAGCCATCGACTTCAACAGCGATGATATGAAAGTCATTTTCAAGAAGATTTACAAACGGAATGAAAATCTCGTAAGAGACTCCCAATCCAGGAATCAGCATTAAAGTCGGGGCTTTTTTATTTCCGAAAACGTTGAAGTTCATATCAATTATTTTATGCAATTATAAATAAAAAAAACATATAAAAGACATTTCAAATTTACAAATAAGTTATATATTTGCAATATAAATTTTAAATCCAAAATATATGAAAACTTCATTTTTTACATCAGTGTCTCCACACAATGACATCTACAACAAAAGATTAAAATCCATCATTATGAAAGGAGAAAAAGAATACATCGAAAAGCAGGAAACAATTCAGGAATTAAGGAAAGCTATTATAGACGGTATAGATAGTGGCATAGCAGAAAATTTTAATCCAGAATTACATCTTGAAACGATTAGACAAGAATATAACAATGTATAATGTCATATTTTCCAAAAAATCCGTTGAAGATTTAAGCAATATTTGGAGATATACTGCCAACAAATGGTCAATAAAACAAGCTGACAAGTATTATAACATTCTGATTTCATTCTGTAAAAATATTGCGACAAACCCATTTCTCTACGGAATGAAATATGATGAAATTATTGATGAATTGTTCGGAGTTATTATTAAAGAACATATCGTTTTTTACAAAATCAACAACAATGAAATTATTATAATAAGAATACTTCATAAAAGAATGGATTTTAAAAATAAATTCAAGTAAAAGTAAAAGTAAATGGTAACTTTTATAGAAATAATAGCGAACCTTATCATCATCATTTTCATGATGATTATCATCGGTTTAATAGCTTTAACAATTTCAGGCATCGCTCATATCTTCGGAGCTAACTTCAAATCATTTTTCAGGAAATCATTATGGTTCACGCTCCTCGCTCCTATCCTATTCTGCTACGGATTTTTCATCGAGAGAAACCAATGCCAGGTCAAGAATATTGAAATAGAAAGCGATGAAATTCCAGCGTCTTTCAATGATTATAAGATAGTCCAGATTTCCGACCTTCATCTTCATTCTTTTAAAGGAAGAGAAAAGACCTTGCAAAAATTCGTTAACGAAATCAACGAGCAAAATGCCGACATTGTGGTCTTCACCGGCGATTTGGTTTCATACGGTCCTTGGGAACTTGACGGATTAGACACAATCCTTTCCAAGATAAAAGCCAAAGACGGAGTCTATTCCGTTTTAGGCAACCACGACTACAGTGCGTACAGCAACTTCCCAGATTCTGTCCAATGGAAATACGTCGAGAAACTGAAATCACGACAAAGAAATATGGGGTGGAACTTACTTTTAGACGAGAACGTAAATATAATTCGTGGCGACGACACAATATCTTTAATCGGAGTAGAAAACATCTCGACACACAGAGCATTCCTTTCATACGGCAGTCTTCAAAAAGCGATGAAAAATTCTTCTGGAGATTATAAAATTTTGTTAAGCCACGACCCGACACATTGGGAGTTAGAAGTCAAAGACACACAAGAAATAGACTTGATGCTCTCTGGTCACACCCATGCGATGCAGTTCTCATTATTCGGATGGTCGCCATCGTCATTCATTTTCAAAGAAGTTGCAGGATTGTTTCAACATAAAAATCAATATCTTTATGTAAACATAGGATTAGGAGAAACACTGATGAAGACGAGGATTGGAACGAAACCGGAAATTACGGTAATTAAGTTGATAATGAACAATGTAGAGACACATTGAATGTATCATTCCTTAAAACCTGAATTTTACTGAAAGAAAGATTTCCATCGGTCGTATCTCATAGATAGATTCCACGATAGAAAACGCTCCCGAATAATATGAGACGTACAATTTATTGTTGAAAATGTTATTGCATTTTAACTCAAAATCGAGTTTGTATTTCGGAACTGAATATTGATATGAGACATCGAAATAGACATAATTCTCTCCAAGATGCGAATAAATCTCCGAGTTCAAAGTGATGAGATGGTCTCTGTGAGGAAAGATGTTCAGCTTGCAATAATGTCGCAGATAATTAACATCGCTTTTCTTGACATCTTCGCTAAATGTCTGTATGTTATTGAAATTAAATGAATAATTGAAATGTGCCCAATGTTTAATCGTCACCATCATATTCGGCATTATGCTCGCTGAAATATTCTTGTTCTCGACAAGACTTCCGTTCAAGATGTTATGCCGCGTGTTGTGAAGAAGATTGGCTTTCAATCCTATCGTCGTCTTTATCACTGAGATGAATTTCTTGACGTTAAGATTTATCACATGATAATCTGAAGTGTTCGGACTTTCAATCATCTGAAGATATGAAGCTCCGTTTTCGTCGATGTCGTATTTATAAATTATGTCGGAATTTCTGTGCTGATATGTGTACGACAAGGAACTGTTTATCGCATAGAACGGCTGGTTGAAAGTAAACCGCACGTTGGCTCTTGTCAAATCGGAAACCGACATCGGGGCTATCATCGTAAAAAGACTCTGATAATCACTCAGGACAGGATTGTCGTAATAATTTTCAAAGTTGTCGATATTCTGCTCATACTGACCGCTGGCATTTATCTTGAACATATTATTAAATTCATATTTAAAAGAGAGCTTCGGATTGAGGAAGACCTTCGTAAGTTCCTGCTTTTCTTCGCGATTGTTTGTCGTGGCATAATTCAACGAAAGCGGAAGGTTCAAGACAAATGTCGCTCTTCTCAGTTTGTATTCAAGACTTGAACTGAAATATGGTTTTGTATATGTATGATTCACATCGTTTATTAACGAAATGTGACCAAGTAAGTTTTCATGAGGAAATACTGCAAGATTTGTCTTGACCTTATTCTGATAATGACTGATTCCCAACTTGCTGCTCATGACTATACTCCCGAATGTAAATATTCCGCTCAACGCTTCATTTGTAAAAAATCGCTCTTTGTCGAAATGCTGACTTGTTTTCTGATAAGGTTTCCCTACATTGAAAATCTCTTCAAATACTCCTGGTTCTACATTCAGAGATTCAGGCAGATTGTCGTAAGAATTATACGACACGAAATCCAAAAGATGTTTGCCTACAGGAAACAACACGCGCAGGTCATTCGCCACTGACATCGCATGATTGTTAAGAATCTGATTTATGTTTTCGTCATTATTCAAAACATTTCCGTATGATTTGTTCCATCGTTTTGAAAATGAAATCTTGTCTTTGACGTATGCGCCTTTGTCGTTTCTGTCGAAGGCCACATCGCCTTTCAGGTAAGAGTCATAGATTTTGTTATTTATCGTCTCAGTATATGAAATCGTATCATTTGGAAGAAAATATGTGTTTTGTTGTGACGAATTCTGCTTTTGCAAATCATTGATATAAGAGAGATTGACTCTCATCTGTGTCATCTTGCTTATCGGAGCGAGTATGTTGAAATTTGCGAGATGCGAAGTATTGTCCAAATATCTGCTTTTCTCTATTAAAGGAATCGGCGAGCTTATTATCGAAAGTTCTTCATCTGCATCGGGAGCCTCTTCGTCCGCATCTTGATAATAGCTTATCATATTGTTACTCAGAAGATCATTACCGATATTATTACTTTGAAGAGAAGCCACCATCTGCACTTTTTCAGAGAAAAGCATCGGCGTGACACTGGCGTTCCACAACAAAGGATAAGCTCCGATTCCAAGTTCGCCGGAACCCGTGACGGTAACGTCTTTCGACAGTTTTATATTGAGAGAAGCTCTGTCTGTCTCGATGCGGTCTTGAAGCAATTGTATCGGTTGATGGTTTTCGTAAATCTCCACCGACGCCACCGACTGATGCGGCAGGTTCTTACTGATGGTAGCATATTGCCCGTCCATCAAG
>JAGBVS010000166.1 GCA_017630195.1 Bacteroidales bacterium
CGGCAGAGGTCACTGGTTCGAGTCCAGTACGTCCCACAAACTCATTTCAATTTCCCCTTAAAAACTTTTAACTAAAAATATTCTTCATTTAAGACTTTTTATATTAAATATTTTCATAATTTTGACACTCAAAGTTAATTATGATATTTTTAATCAAAAAAAGTTAACATATTATCATGAAGAATAACATTGTTCCGGTTGAAGTAGCTCAAAAAGTATTCAGCGACAGCAACCTTCCATGCATCGGCAAAGCCGGCATCCGTGAAATCAACAAGCTTGCTAGAGACCTCGAAGCAGCAAGTGGTGTCAAATTCATCCACATGGAAATGGGTAATCCTGGCCTTCCAGCAGCACAAGCAGGCGTTGAAGCACAAATTAAAGCTTTACAAAATGGCGTCGCAGCAACATACCCTCCTATCGATGGTATACCTTCTTTAAAGAATGAAGCATCTCGCTTTATCAAAAACTTCCTCGATCTTGACGTTAATGCCGCCAATTGTATTCCAACAGTAGGTTCAATGCAAGGCGCATTCGCATCTTTCATGATTTGCGGACACACCAACAAAGAAAAAAACACAATATTATTTGTAGACCCTGGATTCCCTGTTCATAAATTCCAAACAAAAATCCTTGGAATGAACCTGGAAGCATTCGACATCTATGAATATCGCGGCGAGAATTTACGTACAAAATTAGAAAGCATCTTTGCTACAGGCAAAATCCATAGCATATTATATTCTAATCCTAACAATCCTACATGGGTTTGTTTGACAGACGAAGAACTTCGCATCATCGGTGAATTGGCAAACAAATACGACGTAATCGTTCTTGAAGACCTCGCTTATTTCGGAATGGACTTCCGTAAAGACTACAGCCACCCTGGAGTAGCTCCATATCAACCAACAGTTGGTAAATATACAGACAACTACATCTTGATGATTTCAAGTTCAAAAGCATTCAGCTATGCAGGCGAACGTTGCGCTATTTTAGGCATCAGCGACAAACTCGCAGAACGCGTTTATCCAGACTTGAAAGAATTCTGCGGACAAGAAATATTTGTCAGAGGCATTATCTTCGGCGCATTACACCCACTCAGTTCAGGTACATCACACTCTGCCCAACATGCAGTAGCTGGTATTTTAAAAGCTGTCAATGATGGCGTTTACAACTATCGTGATGAAGTATTGGAATACGGAGAAAAAGCAAAGATGATGAAAGACGCATTCACATCAAACGGCTTTAAATTCACATACGATGAAGACTTAGGCGAACCAATAGCTGACGGATTCTATTTCACATATTACTATCCTGGCTTCACTGGCGCTGAGCTTCTCGAAAAGATGTTATATTATGGTATCTCTGCTATTTCATTAGATACATGTGGCAGCACTCGTCAAGGTATCAGAGCTTGTACATCATTAATACAAAGAGAAGAAATACCAGTTTTGGCAGACAGATTAAGACGTTTTGCTGAAGATCATCCAATCAAATAATAATTTTTTAATTTTCTTCTTCAGACTTTAAAAAATTATATATATTTGTAAGTCTCGATATAAAAAAAGATTTAACGAAACAATAAACATTATAAGTAACTTAAAACTAAACAATTATGGCAAGTTTCAAAGGAGCCATCGTAGTTAACACAGAACGTTGTAAAGGTTGTGGCGTATGTGCTGCAAACTGTCCAGTTGGTGTTATCAGCTTGGCAAAAGAAGTAAACGGTAAAGGTTACAATTACGCTTATATGGCGGAACCTGACAAATGTATCGGTTGTGCATCATGCGGCATGGTATGTCCAGATGGTGTTATCACAGTTTACAAAGTCAAATTGTAATTAAATCAATTGTCTAACATTTAAAATTAACACATAATGGGAGAATTAAAACTGATGAAGGGTAACGAAGCATTAGCCGAAGCAGCTATTCGCTACGGTTGTGATGCTTATTACGGATATCCTATCACTCCACAATCAGAAGTGATTGAATATCTTATGGAACAAAACCCTTATGAACGTACCGGTATGGTCGTTTTACAAGCAGAAAGTGAAATAGCAGCTATCAACATGGTTTATGCAGCGGGTGCATCAGGCAAACGCGTCATGACATCATCATCAAGTCCTGGTGTCAGCTTGAAACAAGAAGGTATAGCTTATATAGCAGGTGCAGAAGTACCTTGCGTTTACGCTGACGTTGTTCGTGGCGGCCCGGGTTTAGGAACAATCCAACCATCACAAGCTGACTACTTCCAAGCATGTAAAGGCGGTGGTAATGGTGACTACAAAAACATCGTATTAGCTCCAGCTTCAGTACAAGAAATGGCTGACTTCGTAGCATTAGGCTTCGAATTAGCATTCAAATATCGTATGGCATGCTGCATCTTATCAGACGGTGCAATCGGTCAAATGATGGAAAAAGTTGTTCTTCCAGAACAAAAACCACGTATGACTGAAGAAGAAATCAAAGCTAACTATCCATGGGCAACAACAGGTCGTAAGAGAGGCACACAACACCGTGTCATCACATCATTAGACTTAGACTCAGTTAAGATGGAAGCTCACAACCGCCACCTCCAAGAAAAATACAGATTAGTTGAAGAAAACGAAGTACGTTTTGAAGAAATCGAATGCGAAGATGCAGAATATGTATTCGTAGCTTACGGTTCAAGTGCTCGTATCGCTCAAAAATCAGTACAATTGGCACGCGCTGAAGGTCTCAAGGTCGGTTTATTACGTCCTATCACATTATTCCCATTCCCAACTAAGGCTATCCAAAACCTCATCGACAGAGGCGCTAAAGGTTTCTTAGCAGTAGAATTAAGCTGCGGTCAAATGATTGAAGACGTTAAATTGGCAGTCAATGGTCGCGTTAAAGCAGAACACTTCGGCCGCGTAGGTGGTATCATCCACACACCAGAAGAAGTTCTCGAAGCAATGAAAAAACAAATTATAGGAGAATAAGAACATGTCAATAGAAGATATCATTAAACCTGAAAACTTAGTTTATCAAAAATCTAAGTTATTGACCGAAAAACCATTCCACTATTGTCCTGGTTGCGGTCACGGTACAACTCACCGCATCATCGCTGAAGTATTAGAAGAACTCGGCGTTGACGAAGAAACAATCGGTGTAGCTCCTGTAGGTTGCTCTGTTATGGCTTACGACTATTTCGACGTTGACTTCCAAGAAGCAGCTCACGGTCGTGCTCCAGCATTGGCAACAGGTCTCAAACGCGTATGGCCTAACAAAGTTATCTTCACTTACCAAGGTGACGGTGACTTGGCAGCTATCGGTACAGCAGAAACAATCCACGCTTGTAACCGCGGCGAAAACATCACAATGATTTTCGTTAACAACGGTATCTACGGTATGACAGGTGGTCAAATGGCTCCAACAACATTGGAAGGCATGAAGACAGCTACAACTCCTTACGGACGTAAAGCTACTTTACCAGCAGGCGCAGGTTTCGACGGTATTCCTTGCAACGGTTACCCATTAAGAATAACTGAACTTATCGCTCAACTTCCTGGTACAAAATACGTCACACGTCAAGCTGTTTACAACCCAGCATGCGTACGTAAAGCAAAAGCAGCTATCAAGAAAGCTTTTGAAAACCAAATCAACGGTAAGAGCGGCGTCAACTTCGTTGAAATCGTTTCTAACTGTAACTCTAACTGGAAAATGGAACCAGTTGCAGCTAACAAATGGTTAGTTGAAAACATGCTCCCATTCTATCCACTCGGTGACATTAAAGTTGACGGTAAGCTTGTTGAAAAATAAAAAATTTAAAACAATGACAGAAGAAATTATTATTGCCGGTTTCGGCGGACAAGGTGTCTTGTCAATGGGTAAGATCCTTGCATATAGTGGTATCATGGAAGGCAAAGAAGTCAGCTGGATGCCATCTTACGGTCCTGAAATGCGTGGCGGTACAGCTAACGTGACTGTCATCATCAGCGATGAACGCGTTTGCTCTCCTATCCTCAACGCTTTCGACACAGCTGTGATTCTCAACCAACAATCACTCGACAAATTCGAAGAAAAAGTAAAACCTGGCGGCGTTCTCCTTTACGACCCAAACGGTATTACTCACAAACCAACACGTACTGACATTAAGATTTACACCATCGAAGGCGCTCAATTAGCATCTGATATGGGTAACGCTAAAGTGTTCAACATGATTATCCTCGGCGCTTATCTTAAATTGAAACCTATCATTTCAATGGATAAAGTTAAAGAAGGTCTCGAACACTCACTCCCAGAACGTGCTCATAAACTTATCCCATTGAACATGCAAGCTGTTGAAGTTGGTATGAACAATGTGAAAGAACAATAA
>JAGBVS010000167.1 GCA_017630195.1 Bacteroidales bacterium
CTACTACGACATGGAGATCTTACTAAGTCATAAATCATACTTGCTTATGGGTAGCGGAATCATCTTTTTACTACTATTCTTTTTCATCAACAGATTAAAAAAATGAGCAAATTAAAACTATTCATCATATCAGCCAACATGTTGCTTGTGCTGCTGTTTTTTGGTTTCAACATAGTGAAGAATGAGAAGGTTCTGAGCGAAGGTGAGACTGTGTTGCTGGAATTGCGTCCGGTGGATCCTCGCTCGCTTATGCAAGGGGACTATATGACTCTTCATTTTGAAGTTTGTAATCATATTTATGGCCTTGAAGCAGAATCGAACAAATTTTGCGTTGTGCGGTTAGACGATGATAGAGTCGCCCATTTTGTCAGTTTGACCAATGACGCAGAAGTAGCATTAAGAGAGGATGAACTTCTGCTTCGATATTCTTTAGAAAAAAACAGTTTTGGAAGAAAGTCCTATACCATCGGTTCAAACAGTTATTTCTTTCAAGAAGGCACTGCCATTAAATATGTGACCGCCACGTACGGCATGCTGAAAGTTGTGACAAAAGGAGAGATGATTGGGACTTGCAGCCTTGTCGGACTGTGCGATGAGAACAAAAAACTGATTGAGTAAGTTTGTTTTGACCATCTATTCCCAGAAGACTGCCCAAATGAAAAAATTGCCCAACACCACGGCAGCAGATGCGTCAAAACGCTCTTTAATTGAAAATGCGCCTCTGTGATGATTGTTTTGTTGGGTTTTATTTGTATCTTCGTGCAATGATGTCGCGTTACCATCAAATTCGTTTGTTTTCTATCGCAACACTAAGACGAGTGAATTTTTTGACACGACAAAATCCTGAGTAGCTTTTTGTTGATCTGGATTTTAAAAGTTTTTTATTAATGTAGTGTTGTGGAAATAAGGTAAAAATAAAACGCTTTAGCAGTAGCCGTAATGAGGTTCAGGATGCTTGCTAATGCAGAAAAAGTGAATTTATAGAACCTCCCATAATAGAGAAAAATGATAACTTGTGAAATTTTCAAATCATTGAAATTATTTTATTTGACGTGGCAAATTACAACATTTGGGGGATTTTCCATAGTTGTAGTTTTATATTGTCTGAATCTAATCGGAGATACATTTTTTTACTTAGCCTTTTATTCATTTTTATTTGCTTTTTAATTTCATGTAAAGATAGAGTTCAAAAAATTAATTTTCATGAAAAGCATATAGAAGTATTTTATAAACACAAAACAGAAACAATATATTACGTAGATGTAAAATCTATGAAGATATTTGAAAAAAAAGATTCTTTCTGGTTATTTTATGAAAACGGCAAAATTAAGGTAAAAAGTCGGTCTATGTCTAATACAGAAGATGCAATGCTTTTCATAAAAGAGAAAGTAGAGGAAGGGGAACTTAATCACATACAGATTATTTATCAGAAATCCAGTATTAGAGAAATGTTATGGGGAGGATTAATTGAATTTCTTGTCGGACTACTTACTATCCCTTTTGACTGAGGCATGCCCAGAAGTATAAGTATTTTCAATGCGCTAACAACCAAAGCCACACATCTTCTCATTCTCAATCTCCCGCTTTGCACTCACCTGCGCCCTGAAAGGGCAAAACCCATCAGCCGTGGGCTTCGTCTTCGGCAATGCCACACACAACAAAACTCGCCATGGCGGGGCAAGAGCATCAATTCCTATCTCCTCATTCATTAATTTTTGTTACTCCTATATGAAATCACGTCCAAAACATTATCTTTGCAGAAAGAAAAATTCAGCGTATGGAGCAGACGTTAAAAAACTTGCCTATCGGCATTCAGGATTTTGAGAGCCTCATTAATGATGGCTATTTGTATGTGGACAAAACGGCTTTGATGCACCGCCTTGTCTCCACAGGTCGCTACTATTTCCTCTCTCGCCCTCGCCGCTTTGGTAAGAGTTTGCTTATCAGCACGTTGAAGGCTTATTTCCTTGGCAAAAAAGACTTGTTCAAGGGCCTGGCTGTTGAGCAGTTGGAGCAGAAATGGACGGTGCATCCGGTGCTGCATCTGGATTTGAATACGGCGAAGTATAAAGAGACGGGGAAGTTGGATATGGTCTTAAACAATGCTTTGTCTCAATGGGAAGAGATTTATGGAGCGAGACCAAACGAAGCAGATTTTGGCATGCGCTTCGAGGGCATTATCCAACGTGCTTACGAAAA
>JAGBVS010000168.1 GCA_017630195.1 Bacteroidales bacterium
GACTCGAACCCACGACCCACGGAACCACAATCCGGTACTCTAACCAACTGAGCTACATCCACCATCTGATTGCGAGTGCAAAGATACAACTTTTTTCTTTCAAAAAGCAAGTCCGACAATATTTTTTTTTATTTTTGTTTTTCAAAGAAAATAAAGATGAATAAAAACAAGATATTATCACCGAATCAGATTGCGATACAGCGTTTCAAGAAAAACGCAACTGGTGTTATATCATTGGTTTTTATATTATTATGCGGACTCATCGCTTTATTTGCATATTTCATCATTCCCGACAAAACACCTTATGCCAACACTCAGATTTTAGAGATAAGCACACAAAAACCAGGATTTGAAGTCGATATGCTTCTCGTCCCGAAACAAAATTCCGTAGAAAAAAGAGGATTTTTCGCACAAATGATGAACGGTCAGCCTTCCTCCTACCGACAAATCCCTTTCGACTCACTAAAAATAGACAAAGAAAAAACCATCGTTTACATTTTCAATCCCGACAAAACAAACACCGTTAATGAAGAAATAATTTCAAACCAAGAATTAAATCTTGGAAAAACATTCTCTTCTGATGAAGAAGCCACACATTATATTAATAGCAATTGCGTTGAACACAGAAAATTCATACTCGGCACCGACCAATTTGGAAGAGATTTTCTGAGCCGGCTTTTGTTAGGAACGAGAATCAGTTTCTCCGTCGGTTTCATAGCAGTTTTCATGAGTATATTAATAGGTATATTGATAGGCAGTCTCGGCGGTTTCTTCCGAGGTCGCGTCGATGACCTTATGGTTTGGCTCATCAATGTTGTATGGTCGATACCGACATTATTGATTGTCATTGCGATAACTTTCGTCTTAGGCAAAGGTGTCGTTCAGGTTTTCATAGCGGTAGGACTTACTATGTGGGTCGAGGTAGCACGTGTCACCAGAGGACAGATACTTTCCGTAAGGGAGACGACATTCGTAGAGGCAGGCAAAGCATTAGGATTCAGCAATTTAAGAATCATATCAAAACACATAATTCCCAACATCATAAATCCTATAATTGTCATTTCCGCAGCCAACTTCGCATCAGCCATTTTGTTAGAAGCGGGATTGAGTTTCCTTGGCATCGGTGTTCAGCCTCCAATGCCGTCGTGGGGCAGCATGATTAAAGAAAATTACGCCTACATTATCCTCAACGACGCATATTTGGCCATATTACCAGGCATTGCCATCATGCTTTTAGTATTGGCATTCATGCTCTTCGGCAATGCCTTACGCGATGCTTTAGACGTAAAGAAATAATTAAAAATCAACAAGTTATATTTATTAAAAAACAATTTACCACTACTGTAAAAATATTTTTCTGTATTTGCCAAAAATATACAAATAAATCAAAAAAAAATTGTATTTTTGCAGCTCCTAAAAAGATTCTGCGGATGTGGCGTAATTGGTAGCCGCGTCAGACTTAGGATCTGATGCCGAGAGGCGTGGGGGTTCGAGTCCCTTCATCCGCACAAAAAAATAATTTAATTATCAAATGAATACTACACAAACATTAAAAGGCGAACTTCTCGCCGGTATCCAAGTGACTTTAGTTAAAGCTGATTATGAAGCAGAAGTAACAAAAGCTTTAAAAGATTATCAACATAAAGCAACAATGCCTGGTTTCCGTCAAGGTAAAGTTCCTTTCGGAATGATTAAAAAAATGTACGGCCAAGCTGTTTTAATCGAAAAGATTAACCAAAAAGTTTCTGAAGCTCTCAATAATCACATCGTTGAAAA
>JAGBVS010000169.1 GCA_017630195.1 Bacteroidales bacterium
ATTTTGTTTTCATTTAACTTTTATAAAAATTAAAATGAAAGAAGTAAGCGGATTAATTAAACTGCAAATCAAAGGAGGAGCCGCTAATCCTGCACCACCTGTTGGTCCAGCATTGGGTCAAAAAGGTGTTAACATCATGGAGTTTTGCAAGCAATTCAATGCTCGTACACAAGATCAAGCTGGTAAAGTACTTCCAGTTATTATTACTGTGTACAAGGACAAATCATTTGATTTCATTGTTAAAGCTTCACCAGTTGCTGCTTCAGTTCTTGAAGCTGCTAAAATTGCAAAAGGTTCAAAAGAACCTAACCGTTCAAAAGTCGGTTCTATGAGCTGGGATACAGTTCGTAGCATTGCTGAAAATAAAATGAAGGACTTAAATTGCTTCACAATTGAATCAGCAATGAGCATGGTAGCAGGTACAGCACGTAGTATGGGTGTTAAGATTACAGGCGAATCACCTTTAAAGTAAAGACTAAGTCTTAAGCATTTGTAGAACAAAAAAAAAGAAATTACCAAATGGCAAAAGTATCTAAGAAAAGAAAAGAAGCTTTAGCTAAGTTCGACAAAAGCAAGGTTTACTCCTTGACAGAAGCGGTTGATGTCGTGAAACAAATCACTTACACCAAATTTGATGCCTCTGTGGACTTGAACGTACGTTTGGGAGTTGACCCACGTAAAGCCAACCAAATGGTTCGTGGTAGTGTAACACTTCCTCATGGTACAGGTAAAGTTGTTCGCGTTTTGGTGCTTTGTACACCTGACAAAGAACAAGAAGCAAAAAATGCCGGTGCAGATTTCGTCGGATTAGAGGATTATATCCAAAAAATTAAAGACGGATGGACCGATGTTGATGTGATTATCACAATGCCAACAGTTATGCCAAAAATTGGTGCATTAGGACGTATCCTCGGACCAAGAGGTTTAATGCCTAACCCAAAAACTGGTACAGTAACTATGGACATCGCCAAAGCTGTACAAGAAGTAAAAGCTGGTAAAATTGATTTCAAAGTAGATAAATACGGAATCGTTGATGCTGGTATTGCTAAAGTCAGTTTCAGTTCAGATAAGATTTATGATAATGCAAAAGAAGTTATCCAAGCAATTATCAAATTGAAACCTGCAGCAGCTAAAGGTACTTATGTTAAGAGCATTTACATCTCTAGTACAATGAGTCCTGGAGTACAAGTGGATCCTAAATCAATAGCCCTCTAAACCTTTAATAAGTTATTGACATGAGAAAAGAAGATAAAGAAGTCATTATCAACTCAATTACAGAGCAGTTGAATGCATGTCCAAATTTCTACTTGACAGACATCGCTGAATTAAATGCGGAGAAGACAAGTAGTTTAAGAAGAGAATGCTTCAATAGCAACGTCAAGCTTGTAATGGTAAAGAATGCATTGTTAAAGAAAGCTATGCAAAACACCGGTAGAGAATTCGGTGAACTTTACAGTGTTATGAAGGGCACTACAGCTTTGATGTTGTCTGAAAATGGCAATGCTCCAGCAAAGTTGATAAAAAAATTCCGTAGCAAAAAGGAAACTCGTCCAATATTAAAAGGCGCTTATATTGAAGAATGCGTTTATGTTGGCGACAATATGCTCGATACATTAGTAAATATCAAGTCAAAGAACGAGTTGATAGCAGACGTTGTAGCATTGTTACAATCACCTGCAAAGAATGTACTCGGTGCATTACAATCTGGCGGACATATTCTCAGTGGTGTTGTTAAAACATTATCAGAGAGACCAGAATAATAAAAAAGTAATAAAAAGAAAAAAAATAAATTCGTATAACAATTA
>JAGBVS010000170.1 GCA_017630195.1 Bacteroidales bacterium
CAACGGTGGTGATGACAACGGTGGTGATGACAATGGCGGCGATGACAATGGTGGCGATGAAATAGTTGTTGAATTACCAACAGTTACTGCAGTTGTTGTTTCAGGAGTTACTATCAATTCAGCAATGTTGAGTGCAGAAGTTCTTACAGATGGCGGTGCTGATGTTACAGAACGTGGATTCTATTGGAATAAAGCAAATGCATCATCAGAAGCTAATTTTGTAAAAGTAGGAGAGAACTTAGGTTCTTATACATACCAATTGACAGGCTTGCAAGAATTAACAGAATATAATGTAGGTGCATACGCTGTAAATAGTGAAGGTATGGTAAAAAGTGAAATCGTTTCTTTCACTACTTTGAAAAATGAAGATGACGACGATGATGAAGAAACAGAATATGCATACGTTGACTTAGGCCTTCCAAGCGGAACATTATGGGCTGAACATAATGTAGGCGCATTATTCCCAGAAGGTTATGGTGATTATTTTGCGTATGGTGAGATTGAACAAAAAAACAGCTATACTTCAGATAACTGTTCTTCATATCAAGAAGATTTAGGTGATATTTCTGGCAATCCGGAATATGATGCAGCCGCAGCACAATGGGGTAATGGCTGGAGAATGCCAACATTGGAAGAGATGTTTGAACTTACACAAGAATGTACATGGTTATGGACTGAAGAAAACGGTGTTCCTGGATATAAGGTTACATCAAAGACCAATGGCAATTACATATTCTTACCAGCTTCTGGTTTCCGTGTCTATGGCGACTTGATTGACCAAAATGTTTATGGTTATTATTGGACATCAACACCATACGAAGAAGAAGGTACTACACCAACATTCACAAAAGCTTGTTTCTTGGATATGTGCTCATATCAAGTATATTGTAACTGGAGTCTTCGTCGTAATGGTATGACAATACGTCCTGTAAGAAACTAATAAGAGGTTTTAGAGGAAATATAGGTCTTAAAGGGACTAGAGTCATAGAAGGACTGGAGTTATTGCTCCGGTCCTTTTTTTTAAAGACTACAAGACTACAAGTTTTTTTAGGAATAGAGGGAGTAGAGGGAGTAGAGGGAGTAGAGGGATTAGAGGGACTAGAGGGAGTAGAGGGTATGAGGATTTTTAAGTCGTCGCGACACTGAATCTCGCGTAGAGACGCACGTCCGTGCGTCTTTTGAATTAGGGTTTTGTGGATGGAGTAATGTGAATAAAAAAAGAGAGACGCAGCAAAATTCTTCGAATTTTGATACGTCTCTACTTGTGGTCTTGTAGTCTTGTTGACTTTTAGACTTATTCTAATGTATGAATTACGAGACCTGAACGGAGTTTAGGTTCGAACCAAGTTGTCTTAGGAGGCATGATGTTGCCGCTGTCAGCGATGTCAATGATTTGTTTCATTGTTACTGGGTGTAAAGCGAAAGCAACTTTCATTTCGCCGTTGTCAACGCGATGTTTCAATTCGCCGAGACCACGGATACCGCCAACGAAGTCGATGCGTTTGTCGGTACGTAAGTCTTTAATACCTAAAATCTTGTCTAAAACTAAGTTTGATAAGATTGTTACGTCGAGAACGCCGATTGGGTCTGCATCGTTGAAAGTGCCAGGTTTTGCGTTGAGTTTGTACCAGTGACCATCTAAATATGTGCTGAATTCGTGTAATTTAGCTGGTTTGTAGATTTCTGTTCCCATATCTTCAACTTCGAATGATTCTGTCAAAGCGTTGAGGAATTCTTCTTTAGAGAGACCGTTCAAATCTTTAACTACGCGGTTGTAGTCGATGATATTCAATTGGTTGTCTGGGAAAATAACTGTCATGAAGAAGTTGTATTCTTCAGTGCCTTTATGAGCTGGGTTATTTTCTTTCTTTTCTTGACCTACGAGAGCAGCAGCAGCGCTTCTGTGGTGACCGTCAGCGATATACATTGAAGGAACTTCAGTAGCGAAGAGTTCAACTAATCTGTCGATAGTTGCTTTATCGTCGATTACCCAGAAACGATGACCGAAGTTATCTTCTTTAGCGATGAAGTCGTAGATAGGAGCTTCTTTTGTGATGTTGCTTACGATAGCGTCTATTTCAGCAACAGCAGGATAAGCGAAGAAAACTGGTTCAACGTTAGCGTTAGTGATGCGAACGTGTTTCATGCGGTCTTCTTCTTTGTCTTTACGAGTAAGTTCGTGTTTTTTAATAACTTGGTTTACATAGTCTTCACTCCATGCGCATGCTACGATACCATATTGCCAATGAGCGTCAGCTTCTGTTGGGTTCATGCTTTGAGCGTAGATATATAATTTTTCTTCATTATCTTGAACGAGCCAGCCGTAGTCTTTGAAAGCGTTGAAGTTTTCAACAACTTTGATATAAGTTGTTAAGTCGCTGTCTTTTGTACCAGGAGCGAGGTCGATTTCAGCTTTTGTAACGTGTAGGAGGCTATAAGGATTGCCTTCACATTCTTGGCGAGCTTCTTCTGAGTTTAATACGTCGTAAGGTCTTGATGCTAATTTTTCGACGATTTCTACTGGAGGACGATAACCTTTAAATGGTTTAATTACTGACATAATTTTATTTTTTTAATTGTTAATATTTTAATTCTGGATTACCAGAAAACATTTTCTGTATCAATTTCATCGTGTTGAATGTCATGATAATCATGAGCATATTGTATTCCTCCGCTTTTTTGTAATGATATGATGAGAGCGCCTATCATTTTAGTTAACTCCATCAATTGAGTGCGGATTGAGTCTTCTTTTTCTTCAGTGAGGTATTCGTTCTGTCTTCCGATAGCGGAAAAGACGACACATTTACGAATACTGGTTTTTGCAGCTTTAAGTTGGTAGATGAAGGAAGCTTTGTTTTTAGAAGAGCCTTCAGCTATGAAGAAGGCTATTTTTGTTGATTCTTCTAAGAATCTTCTGTAATAATGGCTTTCTATTTCGTTAGTTGCCAAAGAGCTTGCTTCGGTTATTAAAGATACAAAACCAATGGCTTTGCTGTAAACTCGAAGGTCTTCGAATCTGAAAAATGTCGTTGATTTATTATCTTCTTGAACCATAGAATATAGCAGTGTTAATTGTTTGGTATAAGTTTTAAGGTTCATCTCGATTGAGATGAACCTTAAAATAGAATTTATTAGTTAACTTTGAATTTAACGTCGCCGTTTTGGATGAAACCAACGATTTGGCGAGCTGCAGCGAGACCTGCATTCATGTTAGCTTCAGCTGTTTCAGCACCTTGTTTTTTAGGTGTTGCGAAGAAACGGTTAGCAAATTTTTCAGCTAATACAGCTTGGTTAGCTGGAGCGATGTCTGTAACATATTTTAAGTCAGCGCGGTCAGCGAGAAGTTGTTCCATACCAGCTTCATCGATAACTTCTTTACGAGCTGTGTTGACTAAGCAGCCGCCTTTAGGCATTTTTGAAAGAAGTTCGTAGTTGATAGAACCTTTTGTCTTTTCGTTTGCTGGGATATGTAATGAGATGTAGTCGCAGTTAGCGTAGAGATCTTCCAATGTTGCAGGAACTGTAACGCCTTCAGCTTCCATTTTTTCTGTTGGTACGAATGGGTCGAATGCCCATACTTCCATACCGAGAGCTTTAGCTTTAGCAGCTACGAGGCGGCCAACGTTACCGTAAGCGTGGATACCGACTTTCTTGCCGCTTAATTCGCAACCTGTACCAGGTTTGAATGTGTTACGAGCCATGTAAATCATCATACCGATTGCTAATTCAGCAACAGCGTTTGAGTTTTGGCCTGGAGTGTTCATAGCAACGATGTTCTTTTCTGTACATGCTGCCAAGTCTAAGTTGTCGAAACCTGCGCCAGCGCGGACAACGATTTTAAGGTTGTTAGCGTGGTCGATAACTTCTTTAGTGACTTTGTCTGAACGAACGATGAGAGCGTCAGCGTCTGCTACTGCATCGTAGAATTGTTGTACGTCTGTATATTTTTCGAGGAGAGCCAATTCGTAACCAGCTTCTTCGACGATTGTTCTGATGCCGTCAACGGCTGCCTTTGAGAAAGGTTTTTCTGTTGCAACTAATACTTTCATTTCTTGATTTTTTTTGATGTTATGAAATATTATTTGTTAGCTGCTTCGAATTCTTGCATGCATGCTACGAGAGCCTTAACTGACTCAACTGGGCAAGCGTTGTAGATAGAAGCGCGGAAACCACCAACTGAACGGTGACCTTTGATACCAACCATGCCACGTTCTTTAGCGAATTCCATGAATGCTTTTTCTTTATCTTCGTGACCTGGAGCCATTACGAAGCAAACGTTCATGATAGAACGGTCTTCTTTAGCTGCTGTACCAACGAACATAGAGTTGCGGTCGATTTCATTATAGAGAAGGTCAGCTTTTTCAACGTTGATTTTGTTCATTGCTTCGAGACCACCGAGTTTCTTAACCCATTTCAATGTTTCGTACATAACGAAGATAGGGAATACAGGAGGTGTGTTGAACATAGAGATGTTCTTGTCTTCTTCTGCAGCGTGTGTTTTGTAGTCAACCATTGTTTGGAGTTTGCGGTCTAATTTGCCGAGGAGGTCGCGGCGGATGATAACGAATGTAACGCCAGCAGGACCAACGTTCTTTTGTGCACCACCATAGATAAGAGCATATTTGCTTACGTCAACTGGACGGCTCATGATGTCTGATGACATGTCAGCTACCAAGTCGATAGGGCAATCCATATCGTAGCGGATTTCTGTACCGTAGATAGTGTTATTTGTTGTGATGTGGAAATAATCAGCGTCTGTTGGGATTACATAATCTTTTGGAATGTATGAATATGTTTTGTCTTCTGATGAAGCAACAACTTCTACATCACCGTAGAATTTAGCTTCTTTAGCAGCTTTCTTTGCCCAAACACCTGTTTGAAGGTAAGCAGCTTTTTTGTTCAAAAGGTTAGCTGGTACATGGAAGAATTGTGTTGAAGCACCACCACCGAGGAATAAAATTTCGTAGTTTTCAGGGATGTTTAAGAGTTCGCGCCAAAGTTGACGTGTTTCTGCCATAACTCTTTCCCAACCTGGTGTACGGTGTGAAATTTCGAGGATACCGATACCTGTGTTGTCAAAATCACGGATAGCTTCAATAGCTGCTTCAACAGCTTCTCTTGGAAGGACACATGGTCCAGCGTTAAAATTGTGTTTCATCGCTAATTTATTTAATGTTTATAAATATGTTTTTGTTGAATTATCTACGTGGCAAAGATAACAAATAAACCGATAAACAATACATTTTTATTAAAAATGTTTTTTTTATTTTTTGCCGATGTACATATATTAATATGTAATCGTCACATGATAGTTTGATAGTTTTTACTTTTCTTTAAAAAAATAGAAACACGTTTATGATAAAATCATGTTTAGAATGAAAATACACATGTCTTTATTGTGAAAATAATATATTTTTTATTTGTAAATTCTTGATTTATAACAATCTGTAAAAATATTAAAAAAGTTTTAAAAAATGTGTTTTTGTTTGAATAAAATTAGTATCTTTGCCGCTCAAATAAGTGGAAAAATAAAAGTTATATATAGCAATGAAAAAAGACATACATCCAAAAAATTACCGTCTCGTTGTTTTCAAAGACATGTCAAATGATCACGCTTTCATGTCACGTTCAACAATCAACACAAAAGATACTATCGTTTGGGAAGACGGCAACGAGTATCCATTAGTAAAATTAGAAATTTCTAACACATCACACCCATTCTACACAGGTAAGATGAAACTCGTTGACACAGCAGGTCGTGTTGATAAATTCAACAACAAATACAAAAAATTCCAAGAAGCAAGAAACAAATAATTTATTTGTAGCTCTAAAATACAAAAGCGATGGAGAATATTCTTCATCGCTTTTTTTATTTTAGAAAATGACCCTGACTACCCAAAACAAATTAAAAGTTGTTAGCTGTCAGAGTTCAAAGTTCATAGTTCTATTTTGGCACAATTATTGACGAAGGCCGAAACGTAAATTTAATATATAATATAATGGACAACCAAAGAAATCACGATTTATTCCTGACAGATATTGTAGAAACTGACACTGAATATATTCCACTTCTTACACCGGAAGATGAGAAAAGAATCTGCGAAGAGGAAATACCGGAAGAAGTGCCAATCATGACGCTGCGTAATGCAGTGCTTTTCCCTGGAGTCGTAATACCAATTACCGTAGGTCGCGACAAGTCCATAAGATTGATAAAAGAAGCTTATAAAAAACATCAGGCTATAGGCGTGGTGGCACAGAA
>JAGBVS010000171.1 GCA_017630195.1 Bacteroidales bacterium
AACTCATCCGAGGACAGATTTACAGTCTGTTGCAATTGCCACTATGCGACTCCCCCAATCTGTCATTAAGAACTTGCCTTAAAAAGACGATGCAAAGATACGATTTATTCCTTAACTTCCAACAAAAAAATAAACTTTTTTAAAATATTTTTTTATTGTTTGATTATCAATATATAATGCTGTCTTTTGTGACTGATAAAGCCTCGAAAAAGCCTACTGCAGTACCTCCTGGATATATGTTTGTGGCGACATTATACGGCATTCCCATCATCGGATTGGAACCAAAACTGCTCATAATATCGTTTTTATATGTGATAAATTCTGGTGTCGCACTATATATACATAAGGTTACTTTGTCGCCTTTTTCTACAATCGGGTAATAATTCATGTCATAAATGTATATGCTGTCGTTATCGTAATAGGTCTGTGTTGTCTTGAAAGTGTGTACGCTTTGTTCGCCAATCATGCTAACCATCTCTGGTCCGTTGAAATACATTCCAGATAAATGTTGTAAAGATAAACTGTTGCAGCTTAAAAACGAATCATTCATGACAGCAGTGTCATTGACGATGATATTTATCAGATAGCTGGCATCTGGATTATCAATAGATTGGAAATATGGATATAGATTCGTTGTAGTGATATATACGTTTTCCATGAAATTATTGGCGAAAGTGTTTTCAATTTCTTTCACGATCATAGAGTCAATCTGACTGATATTTTCCCTCATCGTTGATTGTGAGTAATAGTTGTGTAATCCATTTTCATCTACAATATTAACAGAGAGATAATATGTCTTGCCGACAACGCCAGCCACAGAATCAATTGTCTCGTAATATCCTTTTCTGTCAGTCTCCTTGAAGTAAATAGTGTCAACACCATCATGAATGAATACTTCTGCTCCAGAAATCATCTCGGCGTCTTCTTCGGAATAGAAATCGGTGGTTTTGCTGATGACGATCTGATGTTTCTTGTATTCGTTTGTGAAATAACCATTTATGCCTACAAGATGTTTGCCGTCCACTGTATCGATTCTAAAATCTTCAATACATGATGTCATCAAAAATGATAAGAATATTAATAATGTTAGATATTTTTTCATGATGTTAGAATTTGAAGTTATATGATATGGATGGTACAAATGAGAAAATAGCTACTTTTTGAGTATTGATGCTGTTTCCTTCTGTTAAAAATAATACAGCCCAAGTGTTTTTACGTCCGTATGCGTTATAAACTGAGAAGTTCCATTCACCCTGCCAGTTTTTCTTTTCCTTACATTTTATTGTTGCAGATAAGTCAAGGCGATGATAATCAGGATAGCGGCTATTGTTTCTTCCGTCATAGATGGCGTATGTGATTCCATCTACAGTATATTTTCCGCAAGGATATGTGACAGGTTGTCCTGTAGTATAGACCCAAGTCGCAGAGGCATCAATGCGTTTGCTGAAAGCATAATTTAAGACAATACTGATATTATGCGGCTTGTCGTAAGGGGAGACGTATTCTCTGTCAAAGTTGATTCCCGGTGTCTTTCTCATTGATTTGCTGTAAGTATAAGAAATCCATCCTGAAAAATCGCCGAAGTTTTTTCTTGCTAAAAACTCAATTCCGTAAGCATAGCCTTTGCCTATTCTTACTTCGCCGTCGATGTATAAGTTGCCTATGAAAGAAGCGTTGTCGGCGAAGTCGATGACATTATGCATTCTCTTATAATAAACTTCTACAGAAGTCTCAATCTCGTCATTCAGGAAATTACGGAAATAACCCAATGCAAATTGATCGCATTTTTGAGGTTCGATGTTGGGACTTGCAGGGAACCAAAGGTCGAAAGGAATACCGCCTGTAGCATTAGTAGCGACTTGTGCATATTGAACGGTTCTGAGATAAGACGCTTTTATTGATGAAAATTCATCTATTTGGTATATCGCTCCAAGTCGAGGCTCAATGTTTATTTCCGTGTTAAAAATCTCTCCTGGACCATAATCAATCTGGTCGTAACATTCGTAATTATCGTCAAATAGGAAAAGAGTCTCTTTGCCAATATTTTGAAACATTGAGAGACGTAATCCATATCTTATTGAAAACAAAGGTCCTAATTTATGGTCGTTGGTGTAATAAAGAGCGTATTCCAAAGCTTTACGGACGACTTCGCTCGCCGGGTCAACGCCAAGAAAATTAGCGATGGAGCCTGTTTCATCCTTCAATCTGCCTTGTCCATATTGATGGAAGGTCGCTGCTGCACCAAAACGCGATGTGACATTTTCATTCATCAGATAAGTGAAATCATATTTTGCGGAGACATCTTCAATTCCGGCAATGATATTGAATTGGTAAGGATCCATTTCGATGCCAATATCGTATCTGTAATTGGTATAAAACAATGATAAGTTGGATGTTAGCTTGTCATTAAAGATGTGATTCCATCGAGTTGTGACGTTTTTATTGCCATATTTCATGGTCACTAAATCCATGACACCCAAGACGTCATCACCGAGATATGTTGATACGAAAACTCTGTTGTTGTCGTTTAAAGTATGCATTATCTTTGCGTTGAAGTCGTAGAAATACAATGAGTTGCCTCGCAAGTTCTCGATTATATTACAAGCTATGACTCCGCCGTAAGTGATGCGTCCGCCGATTAAAGCGGCGCTTCTGCCTTTGTTGAACGGTATCCCGAGAGTGAGACGGCTTGTCAGTGCGCCGATGCCGCCTTGCATGTTGAATTTATGAGGCACTTCGTCTAAGGTCTTGATGTCCAATACAGAAGAAAGGCGGCTGTCGTACATTGCAGGAATGTCACCTTTGTATAATGTGGCGTCTTTTATCACGTCGTTGTTGAATATCGAGAAGAATCCTAAAAAATGAGAGGCATTGTAAATAGGTACGTTGTCTAAAAGAATAAGGTTTTGGTCGGGATTGCCACCGCGTACACTGAATCCTGATGAACCTTCAGAAGCGGCATGTACGCCTGGCATAAGTTGTATGGTCTTGATGACATCGACTTCTCCCATCAATGAAGGAATTTTCTTGATTCTCTCAATGTCAATCTTCTGTACACTCATTACCATTTCTCTGATATTGGCGTCTTTTCTCGTGCTTGAAACAACGACTTCATCGAGCATTTTGTTGTCGTGTTTAAGCATAATGTCTAATGTCTTTGGCGAATGTGTTATCTTAACTTCTTTAGTGACAGAAATATAACCGACAAAAGAGTATGTTATGTCGTAATCGCCTTCAGGCAAGGAAAGTTCGTAATATCCATTATTGTCTGTTGAAGTTCCTCTCTTCAGCGATTCAACAAAAACGGTGACACCAGATAAAACATCTTTGTTTCCAGCATCCTTTACAAAGCCTTTAAGATTTTGGCCTATAAGGATTTCTGATGAAAATAATAATAAAAATAAAAGTAAAATCTTATATCTCATAACTGAAAAAATTGTCTTGCAAAGATATGTTTAATTGTCTGAATAAACGTTTCGATAAATGAATTATTTTGTGATTTTTTTTGATAAAAAATCGTGAAATTTTTACAAATAAATTCTCATATTTGCATAAAATAAAATTGGACAAATATGATTTACGATTTTGATAAGATTATAGATAGAACTGGCACAGAATGTGTCAAATATGATTTGAGAGAAAATGTTTTCGGCAAGGCTGATGTCATTCCTATGTGGGTCGCCGATATGGATTTCCCTACAGCAGATTTCATCCGTGAGGCAATCATTGAAAGAGCAAAAGGCGATGTTTATGGCTACACATTCCGTGAAGACGCTTATTTTGAATCGATTGTGAACTGGATTCAACGTCATCATCAGTGGGAGACGAAGAAAGAATGGATGTCGTTCACTCCTGGAATCGTCAATGCTTTTAATCTTGCTGTGATGGGTCTGACAAAAGAAGGCGATGAAATAATTATTCAGCCTCCCGTCTATCATCCTTTTTTCTATGCCGTAAATAATCACAATCGTAAGTTGGTCGAAAATCCTCTCATCGACACAGAAGACGGTTATGTGATGGATTTCGATTTGTTGGAACAACAGGCGAAGACTGCCAAGATGTTGATTTTGAGTAATCCGCATAATCCTGTTGGAAGGGCTTGGAGAAAAGAGGAGCTGAAGAGGTTGGGTGAGATTTGCATGAAAAACAATGTCTTGGTGTTCTCCGATGAGATACATTGCGATTTGGTTATGCCGGGATTTAAACATGTTCCATTTGCTTCATTATCAGAAGAATTTGCACAAAACAGCATTACTGCTCATGCTGCAAGCAAAACATTTAATCTCGCTGGATTGGCAACATCAACAGTCATTATTCCGAATGATGATTTGAGAAATAAATATGTCAATTTCGTTCATTCAACAGAAGCGGATATGGGTAACATTTTCGGCAAGATTGCGACAATGACAGCAATGGAAAAAGGCGATGAATGGCATGCTCAGCTCATTAATTATATAAAAGGTAATATTGACTTTGCTTACGATTTCATCAAGAGGGAAATGCCAAAAATAAGAATACATAAAGCCGAAGCGACTTATATGATATGGCTGAATTTCAAGGACTATGGCATCACAGATGCTGAGTTGAACCATAAGATGATTCATGAAGCAGGATTAGGATTAAATGCAGGAAATATCTTCGGAAAAGAAGGTGAGTTCTGTATGAGAGTCAACCTCGCATGTCCTCGCTCGATAGTTGAAAAGGCCTTGAATCAGATGAAATCGGCGTTTTAATTCAAAAATGTATTTTATTTTTAAAAATGGTAAAAATTTTTACTATTTTTGTGTTTGAAAAAACGAGTAATTATGAAAATTTTAATGACATTATGTAATGCTGCGAACGCAGAGGTAATAACATCGTTCGCTACTCCTGAAGCATGGGGTTGGTTGCTTCAATTTTGCATTATTGCAATAGGATTATTAGCAGGTAATATTTTAAGAAGAAAAGTTCCATTTTTAAGAAAGTCACTCATACCTTCAGCATTATTAGGCGGTGCTCTTTTGCTCATATTGAAGGCCATTCCAGGAATGGAAAATATTGTCAACAAACAATCAATGGAGATTATCACATACCACGCACTTGGCTTGGGCTTCGTGGCACTCGCATTGAAAAACAATAAGATAGAATCAAAATCATCAACGATGACCGTTATCGAAACCGGAACACTCACAGCAAGTACATATTTAATTCAAGCATTGGTAGGACTCGGAGCTACGATACTTTTGTTCCATTTCGGAAAAGTCATTTTCTACGCCAGCGGTCTCTTGTTGCCAATGGGTTACGGTCAAGGTCCTGGACAAGCTCTCAACTTCGGTACTATTTATCACGGACAAGCTCATCTTCAAGGCATTGACTTTGCAGGCGCCGACTTTGGTCTCTCAATAGCAGCGATAGGATTTATCGTAGGTAGCGTCGTTGGTGTTATCTATCTTAATGTGTTGCGCAGAAGAGGTGTTATTTCAGTGCAAGAAATGGAAGAACGTCAGATAAATACATTAGATGATTATCAAAGTGATGACGAAATCCCAGATAGCGAATCAATCGACAAGTTCTCAATCCAAATTTGTTTGGTGCTGTTTGTCTATTTCTTGGTTTATCTCTTCGTCAACTCAATCCAGAAGATGGACCTCGGCGATTTCGGAACAAACACCTTGAAACCAATGTTATGGGGATTTAACTTCTTGTTCGGAACATTGTTCGGCGTGATAGCAAAAGCTTTGATCAGTAAGTTCAAGAAAGTTAAATTGATGAGCCGTGAATACACAAATAATTATCTCCTTAACCGTATCAGCGGATTCTGCTTCGACGTTATGATCGTCGCCGGTACAGCAGCTATCAGTTTCAATGATTTAAGAGAGTTCATTTTTCCATTGATATTAGTTTGCGTCTTAGGTGCTATAGCAACATTCTGGTATTTAAAAGCCGCTGCTAAACACCTCTATCCAACATACGTCAACGAAGGATTCCTCAGCATGTTCGGAATGTTGACTGGTACAGCAAGTAACGGTATGATTCTCCTCCGTGAAATCGACCCTAAATTCGAGACACCGGCAGCTAACAACTTGGTGTTGCAGACATTCCCGGCTATCGTGCTCGGATTCCCAATTATGCTCATCTTAGGATACGCGCCACAGTCATTTAAAGCGAGCGTCATCACCTTGATAGTATTGGCGGTCTTGTTCCTCCTCATGGCTGGATTCATCTTCAGAAAGAAAATATTTAAGAGAAAGAAATAAATTTCGGCTGTATAATAAAAAGAACGGTAAATCAAGTTTTATCGTTCTTTTTTTTATTACCTTTGTTCAAGTCAAAAAATGTACTGCATGACAACTCAGTGACCTTTAGAAGTCGGTCGTCAGTCGATATTAAAAAATGCAATTGTGAAAACTACAATCAATTATCCTAATGGCGACCTTTACGAAGGCGAAGTTGATAAGCATGGCTTATATCACGATTTATGATGAAGATTATGATTACACCATTGAAAGGGAGATGGTGATTGAATGTAAATGATGACTAAAGACAAAAGGCTAATGGCTAAAGACAAAGTGAAGATATGATAAGATTAAGTAAAATTAAATTATTTGTTAATGCGCTCAAGGCTCATAGCTCAAAGCTCATGGCTTTAATATTATTACCATTATTATTTTCTTGTGGAAAAAACAAATCCTTTGATGAGAATCTTAAAATATTTAAATACAATGAGTCGGCTGGTATTCTTACATTAGATCCGATTTATGCTAAAGACCTTCCACATATCTGGGCGTGCAATCAGATTTTCAACGGACTCGTCGCCTTCGACGATGATATGAACGTCGTGCCAGCAATAGCCAAGTCGTGGAACATCAGCGACGACGGAATGACATACACCTTTATATTGAGAGATGATGTTTGGTTTCATGAAGATACCTGCTTCGCAGTTAAGACTACAAGACTACAAGACTACAAGACTACAAGTGAGGAGAAATTGCTTGTTGACTCGTTGTCTTGTTGTCTTGTTGACTTAAAAAAGACTAGAAAAGTAGTGGCTCAGGATTTTGTATATTCCTTTAATAGAGTTTTGGATAGAAAACTGAACTCTTCAGGCAGCTGGATTTTTGCTAATGTGTACGCTTTTAACGCAATTAACGATACGGTTTTAGAAATAAAGTTAACGCAGCCTTTCCCGGCGTTTTTGGGAATATTGTCGATGACGTATGCCTCTGTCGTTCCGCATGAAGCAGTCGAATATTACGGAACAGAATTCGGTCGTCATCCTGTTGGAACAGGACCTTTTAAATATCAATATTGGAAAGAAGGAGTGAAGCTCGTGTTTAGGAAGAATCCGAATTATTTTGAGGTAGAAGAGACTACAAGACTACAAGACTACAAGACTACAAGTGATTTTGAGTCAGCAACTCAGAGACTTCCATATCTTGATGCGATTTCAATAAGTTTCATTGTTGACAAGCAAGTGGCATTCATGGAGTTTATAAAAGGCAAGTTCCATTTTATGTCGGGAATTGATGCTCGTTATAAAGATGAATTGTTGACGCGAGACGGAAAATTGCGTTCTGAATATGAAGATGAAATTTATTTGATAAGAGAACCATATCTGAATACAGAGTATCTCGCTTTCTTCCTCGGCGACGATGACACTTTGGGAAAAGACAGAAGTCTGGCGTTGCGACAAGCCGTCAGCTATTCCATCGACAGGGAGAAGATGCTGCGATATCTGCGTAATGGAATCGGAACGCCAGGAAACCAAGGTATAATTCCAGCGGGATTGCCGGGTTATGAAGACTACAAGACTACAAGACCACAAGACCACAAGCTTGTTGACTCGTTGTCTTGTGGTCTTGTTGACTTAAACATCGGTTATCCATATAATCCTAAAAAAGCCGAGCAGTTGTTGAAGGACAATGATTTGCTTGGTTATGAGTTGAAACTATATACCACACAAGATTATATAGACATTGCGAAGTTTGTGCAGTCGGCTTTGACCGAGATAGGCTTGAACTGTAGGGTGGAGGAGATGATGCCCGCAGCGTTGCGAGAGAAACGTGCTAACGGAAATCTTCCATTCTTCCGTTCCTCCTGGGTGGCCGACTATCCCGATGCAGAGAATTACCTCTCATTGTTCACGACGAACAACTTCACGCCGCAAGGACCGAACTACACACATTATTCTAATGCAAAGTTTGATGAGCTTTACCAGAAATCGTTGACATGCAACAATATTGAAGAAAGAGCGAAGATATATCATGAAATGGACAGCCTCATGATGACAGAAGCGCCCGTCGTAATTTTATTTTATGATGAAGTGCTAAGATTCGTTAACAGAAACGTAGAAGGCTTAGGAAGCAATCCGACGAATATGCTTAATTTGAAGAGGGTGAAGATTGATTAGGAGTTAGGAGAAACGTTTCATAGATCCAGATTTGTTGACCTATAAACTAATAAAGAGAGAAAATGTTCAAAGTGTAGTGGGAGGAAAAATATTTTTCAACAAATGTTTTTTTTATTATTTTTTTTTCTAATATTGCGATACAGAAAAAATATTAACTAAAATCATAAGCACAAAACAGAATAAAGGAATTATACCGACATATTATATAATTAGGAATAGATAGCATTTGTAGCTGTCCTTGAACACCAATTTTCCACAATCGTCCTCTTAGGAGGACAACACATCAAGGCCGAGTTACCAGATGCCGTATATGCTACGGCGTGGAATAACTTGTTTAGATGTGTGGGCGTGGAAACCCGGTGTTCGAGCAAGGTATAGATTCCACGTTTTTTTTGTGTTTGGACGAAAAATAAAAGTATTTGTAAACCGCTAAAATATAAAAATTATGGTGAACTTAGTAAAAGGTCAGAATCAAGTAATCAATATGAATGTGTTTCATATTGGTTTAGGTTGGGATGTTAACGAAGGTGCGTCTCCATATCCATTTGATTTAGATGTCTCAGCATTTATGCTTAATAAAAACAAAAAGACCCCTTCCGACGACTATTTGGTGTTTTATAATTCGGAGAAACGTCTTAGAGTATATTTAGATGGACCAAATAAAGGAGAGTTAGTAAAACCTCTTCAAATTACCCCTTACACATATTGGAGTTCAAATGATGCGATGCGAGAGCAATCTCGTCCAGTAGATCCGGAATTGTCAGTTATTGGTTCCATTGATGATGAAGATGGTGCAACATCTGAAGATGGTGATGATGAAACAATGGATATTGATCTCTCTAAAGTTCGTGAAGATATTCAAGAAATAATTATTTCAGTTAGTATATTTGATTATGCCATACGCAAACAAAACTTCGGTCAGGTAGAAAGAGCATACGTTCGTTTGTACAAACCAGGACAAGAAGCCGAAGGTCAAGGTGAGTTTATTTATGATTTGACAGAAGATTTTTCTACATGTTCATCTGTAGAATTCTGTAGATTATATAAACATAACGGTGAATGGAAAGTTCAAGCTACAGGTATAGGCCACAGAGGTGGACTTGAAGAGTTGGTTGATAAATACATGTAATTATGGCAATAATTTTAGAAAAAGGTGGTGATTCTCATAGAATAAACCTTGAAAAGAATAAAACGATAGATCAGGAAATTGTTATAAATCTTGATTGGAGCAAAGGCGGTTTTTTGAAACAATTATTTGGAAGTCCAATTGATTTGGATTTGGGATGTTTTTACGAGTTGTGTGATGGTTCTAAGATGTTGATTGATGGTGTGCAATTTTCACACGGCAGAGGTGGCAGTAGAAATCAAAGAACAAGACAAGGTTGTTATGTTGATAAACCTTATATCTGGCACAAAGGAGATGATAGAGGAAACTCGTCTGAATCAGGTGAAACTATCATCGTAAATCCTAAAGGTGTAAATGAAATCAAACGTATAATTGTTTATACATTCATTTATGAGGGTGTCGCAAAATGGGCTGATACGAATGCTGTTGTGAAAATAAAAGTACCTGGTCACGAAGATGTTATAGTGCAAATGGGACAACAAAATGATAATAGGAAATTCTGTGCGATTGCTCAGTTAGATTTTAATGGTGATAGTTCAATTACAGTTAAAAAATTGGTGACATTCCATTATGATCATAGCAATTGTGACAAATGTTATAATTGGGGCTTCACTTATACAAAAGGTAGTAAATAAGCAATAAATAAAACCTTACAGCTTATATATAATAATAATTGTAGTTTTTAATTGTAACGTTTTAGAAATTACCTCAATAAGTGAATGATATTATACTTTTGCATTGTTAAATCATAAAAATAAAACGATATGATAAATTTAGAAAAAGGACAACGCGTTAACGTTGATTTGCCAAAGTTTACGATTGGTTTAGGTTGGGATACCAACAGTTCAAGTACAGGTTCCGCATTTGATTTAGATGCTTCTGTATTTATGTTAGGTGAAAATAGAAAACTTATTGCTGATGAATATTTTGTTTTCTATAACAATTTAAAATCACCAGATGGATCTGTAGAACATACTGGAGATAATAGAACAGGTGAAGGTGATGGAGATGATGAAAGCATTAAAATTGACTTAACATCAATCAATCCACAGATTTCTGAAATTGTTGTTGTTGTAACCATTCACGAAGCTGAGAAACTTAAACAAAACTTCGGTCAAGTTCACAATTCATTTATAAGAATCTTTGATACTGATACTCAAGAAGAAATATTGAGATATGAGTTAGAAGAAGACTTCTCTGTAGAAACAGCCGTTGAATTTGGTCGTATTTATAAGAAAAACGGACAATGGAAATTCGAAGCTATCGGTGTAGGACAAAAAGGTGGCTTGAGAGAATATCTTAATATATACAATTAATTAAGGAGGTAATCATGGCTATTAGACTAGAAAAAGGACAGAGAATCAACCTTGAAAAGTCTTCAGGTTTAAAACTCACAAACTTCTGCGTGGGATGTAATTGGGGAGCAGTTGAAAGAGTGCAAAGAAAGGAAGTTGTGGTAAGTGAAGGATTCTTAGGTTTTGGAAAAAAAACAGAATGGAGAGATGTTAAAACCATAGTAGATGTTGACCTTGACCTAAGTTGTCTAATGTTTGATATTGAGGGCAATCCTATTGATCATATATATTCCAATCTTTACAGATTTGCGGATAAAGGAGTTGGTTTGCCGAATGGGAAACACGATTCAATGGATAGAGCTTTGCATCATACAGGCGATGATACTCAAGGTGATGTTGGTGGCGATGATGGCCTCGATAATGAAATCATAACAGTTGATTTGTCACGAGTCAGTAGTGAAATCAATCAAATTGTATTCTTCTTGAATATATATAACAATAAAGATTATAGCGGAGACTTTTCAGGAATACCATATGCTTCAATTCGTATGTATGAAGGTACACCGACAAAAGTTAGAGAAGTTTTTGCACAATATGATGTTGCAACAAAAACAGAATGTGTTGGCAAAAGAGCTCTTATTTTAGGAAAACTCTATAAACATAATGGCGATTGGAAATTTGCAGCAATTGGTGATGCTCATGAAGACAATTCTATTGTGCATACTATAGCAAGAGTTATGAAAGACTATTCAAAATAAATAAAATTATTAACAATTAAATACAGTAAAAAATGAGAAGATTACCTGTATATTTATTATTAGACACATCTGGTTCTATGTATGGAGAACCTATTGAAGCAGTTAAAAATGGAGTGCAAGTGCTTATTTCTACATTGAGACAAGATCCTTACGCACTCGAAACAGCTTATTTGAGTATAATTACTTTCGATAGTAATGCTAAGCAGATAGTTCCATTAACAGAATTGTCAACGTTCCAAATGCCAAATATTGAAGCAAATGGTTGTACAGCTTTGGGCGAAGCATTGACTCTTTTAGCAAATAAAGTAGATAGCGAAGTGACAAAGACAACAGCAGAAGTAAAAGGTGACTGGAAACCATTAGTTTTTATTATGACAGACGGTGAACCAACAGACAATTTGAACAATGGGCTAGCTGAATTAAAAAAACGTAAATTCGGTATGATTGTGGCATGTGCAGCAGGTCAAGGTGCAAACACAAATACATTGAAACAAATCACAGAAAGTGTAGTTCAATTGGATACAGCAGATAGCGCAACTATCAAGTCATTCTTCAAGTGGGTTTCTGCTTCAGTAAGTGCTGGTAGTATGAAAGTAGAAGAAACATGTCAAGAGGTAGGCAGTTTAAGTGAATTACCACCTCCACCACCAGAAGTTAATATTGTTGTCTGATATTAAGAAAAAGGCGATTGCAATCATTTTTGAAAAGTGATTTGCAATTGCCTTTTGTATAACCAAATCTCTAGGATTATGAGAAGATTACCAGTTTATTTGCTTATAGATACATCTGGTTCTATGAAAGGTGAACCTATAGAATCAGTTAAGGTTGGAGTAGAGTCCATGATTGCTACTTTACGCCAAGATCCGTATGCTTTAGAGACTGTAAATATCAGTATTATTACATACGATAGAGAAGTTAAAGTCCTATTCCCATTGACACCATTGGAAGATATACAATTACCTGATATAACAACACCTGATTCTGGGCCTACTCATACAGGAGCAGCTCTAGAAAAATTATGTGAGCAATTAGATGCAGAGGTAACATTAAGCACTTCTGATAGAAAAGGAGATTGGATGCCATTGTTGTTTATCATGACAGACGGACACCCATCCGATGTGATGGTTTATAACCAGATAGTTCCAATAGTAAAGAAGAAGAAAATTGCTAGCATTATCGCATGTGCGGCAGGAATGAAGGCTAAAATTGAACCCTTAAAACAACTAACAGATCAAGTATATTCATTGGATACAATGGATAGCACAAGTTTTAAGAAATTCTTCAAATGGGTTTCTGACTTGATTGAAGTTGGAAACAAAAGTGTTGGAGCAACGGAAGATTTGGTTCTTCCACCACCGCCAGAAGAGGTTAATTCCATTATATAGTTTATACCAATGTAATAATTGAGAATTTATAAATAGCAGAATCATATATATGCTACGCAGATTACCTGTTTATTTATTAGTCGACACTTCCAGTTCTATGAAAGGTGAACCTATAGAATCAGTTAAGGTTGGAATAGAGTCTATGATTGCAACTCTAAGCCAAGACCCTTATGCTTTGGAAAGAGTTAACATCAGTATTATTACATACGATAGAGAAGTTAAAGTTCTTCTTCCGTTGACACCATTGAAAGACCTGCAATTGCCTAATATAATCACACCTGATTCGGGTCCTACTCACACAGGTGCAGCTCTCGAAATGTTATTAGAAATAGTTAATCAAGAAGTCAATAGGGGATGTCCTGAACATGCAGGAGATTATAGGCCATTTTTATTTTTGATGACTGACGGGAAATTGTCAGACACTCAATTATTCAACTCTGTTGTTTATAGAGTAAAATCTAAATTCGCAACAATTGTATGTTTTACATCTGGTACCAAAGTAAAAATAGATTGCCTTGAACTTTTATCAGACAAGGTTTACCCAATAGATAATTTAGATAGTGTTAATTTTAAGAAATTATTTACTTGGCCTTCTGGTTTTCCGGGAGAATATGGAATAAATCATTCTTTATGTGAATTGATTTTGCCACCACCTCTGGAAGAAATGGATATTATTATATGACAAGAAGATTACTATAACATTAAAATACTGATTATATGAGACGTTTACCAATATATTTCCTTATAGATGTATCAGAATCAATGGTTGGCGAACCTATTGAACAAGTACAAAATGGTATAAGAAACATTATACAAGATTTGAGAACCGACCCGTACGCATTGGAAACAGTTTTTGTTTCAGTGATAGTCTTTGCAGGCAAAGCGCGTACGATTATTCCATTAACAGAATTATATAAATTCTATCCACCGACACTACCTATAGGTGGAGGTACCTCATTAGGATATGCAATGGATTTCCTTATGAATGACATAGATACTTCTGTACAAAAAACAACATTGGAAGTTAAAGGCGATTGGAAACCAATAATTTTCTTGTTCACTGATGGTACGCCTACCGATAATCCAAGCAGAGCATTCCAAAGATGGAACGATAAATATAGAAGAGGCTGTAATCTGGTTGCAGTTTCAATAGGTGACAATGTTGACACAAATATGCTAGGAAGCATTACTGAAAATGTATTAAGATTAAAAGATACAGATGAACATTCATTTAGAGAGTTTTTCAAATGGGTGACAGTTTCAATTAAAACATCCAGTATGTCTGTTGAAGAAACTTCATCAGATGAATTGAAGTTAGCTCCTGTCGATGGAATCAATCTTGAAAAAGTTGATACAGAGCACAAGTGTAGAGTTGATGAAAACTTTGCCGTAATCATGGGTAAATGTCAGACAACCAATCGTCCTTATCTAATGAAATTTGGAAAACGTATAAAACAATCTGTCATAGAAGGTTTAGAAAATTTTAATACTACAGATTTTAAATTGGTAGGTGCATATCCTATTGACGAAGAATCTTATAATTCATTGTCAGATAATTCTAATATAAAACCAAATATCAATACATTGGATTTATTAGGTGTTCCAACATGTCCGTGTTGTGGAAATCAGTTTGGTTTGGTGGTTTGTGAATGTGGAAGTGTTTTTTGTGTAGGAGAAGAAATGCAAAACAGATGTCCGTGGTGTGGAACGGAAGGAACATTAAGTCAATGTGGAACAGAAGGAATTAATATTAATAGAACAATAGGATAATAATATGAAAAATATAATAAATACACTTTTAGGTAAATATTTCCCTGAAGGAATCTCAGACGCAAGACAGTCTGATATTGCTGATTTTATTTCAGAGAAAATATATAAAGAATATAAAGAGTATAACATGAATAAGGAGATTGTTATTAAAAATAAGGTGGATTCTTTGAACATTGCATTACCAAATGCCAAAGTTGGAGAATATTATTCTCAGTTAATAAAGATTGAGGACCCTGATGTTGTTGAATATTGGGTGGAAGGTATGGATGGTACAGGCCTGACCGTTGAACAAGAGATTGTTCTAAAACAAGAAGACCAACATCCAAAAGATGAGACAATTGTTCTTGAAAATGTTTCTGATGAACAAACCTTTGATGAAACCGTTACTTCAGAAACTATTTCAGAAGAATCTGTTTATGAGGGAAAAGTGATTGATTCTAATCAAACTCCAAGTGTAGTTGTTGGCACAAATGAAATAGGAATTGTAATAAAAGGCAATCCTGCTACAGCAGGTGATTTTGATATTGTATTAAAATACAAATATAAAGGTTGGTATGATGGATGTAATATTCTTGAGCGCAAATTAAAGTTTGCTATAAATCCAGATCCTCGTTCTTTATGGAAAGATATTCCAACTGACAAGAATATCAAATTTTACAAAGAAGACTACATTTGCGAATATGTAACAGTTCCAGAAAATGATAAAGGTCCTCAGAAAGACATTGTAGCTGCAAGTAAAAGAGGACGTTCTCATGCTCATGAAGGCAAAGCTAGAGACGACCATTTCCAATTATATCACAATGATGAAAATGGTTGGTATATAATGGCTGTTGCTGACGGAGCTGGCTCTGCAAAATATTCAAGGAAAGGTTCTGCTGTGGCTTGTGAGACTTGCGTTGAACATTGTAAACAAGCATTGGAGACGCCAACTGAATTGGAGAATGCTATCATTGAATTAAGCAAGGCTGAAGCAGGTGTATCAAATAGAACAATTAGTACTTTAATTTATAACATAATTGGAGGTGCAGCACTTAAAGCTCATCGTGCAATTTCGGATACTGCTGCTGCCAACGAAGATCAAGTTCGTGATTATTCAACAACATTATTGCTTGCTATATGCAAAAAATTTGACTTTGGCTGGTTCGTGGCTTCATTCTGGGTTGGTGATGGTGCAATGTGCATATATGATAAAGAACGTCAATATATAAGAGTACTAGGAGCTCCTGATGGTGGTGAGTATGCAGGTCAGACTCGTTTCTTGACTATGAAAGAAATATTTACACCAGAATCCATTATGTCAAGATTGAAATATTCTATTGAAAAGGACTTCTCAGCTTTAATGTTAATGACAGATGGTATTTCCGACCCGTTCTTTGAAACGGATGCTAATCTTAATAGAATTGAAAAATGGAACGACTTATGGGATAATATAAATTCCGAAGTTGAATTGACAGATGATAATTCTGAATCTCAATACCAATTATTAAAATGGTTAGACTTTTGGTCACAAGGTAATCATGATGATAGAACAATAGCAATACTTTATTAATAACATTAAGATTATGGGTAAGACAATAACATTAACAGCTAATGACGGAACAAAAGTTGAATTTGTAGATGAGATTATAGGCTCTGGTGCAATGAAAGATGTGTATTTCAGTCCAGATAAATCTTATGTTGTAGGATTTTTTAGAGAACCTCAAGATGTAAATTCTAAAGATCGTTTAACAAATATAACGGGAACTTACAAAGAAAGAATTTTTAATCAAGCTGGTGGGGAGTATTGGAAGAATTTGTTTTGTTGGCCAACGAAAATGGTGGAGTGGAATGGAAAGATTGGCGTTGTTTGTCCATCATACCAAAAACATTTCTTTTTCTCCTCTGGTAATATTAAAGGTAAGGAAAAAGAAGGTAAATGGTTCGCTTCAGCAAAGTTAAGAAATCGTTTTCTTCCTGCTGAAGAAAAAGGTACGTGGCTTACTCATTATCACATGTGTATCCAAATTGCTCGAGCTGTCAAAAGATTGCATGCTGCAGGATTAGCTCATTCAGATTTGTCATATAAAAATGTCCTTGTTGATCCTGTTACAGGTCGAGCTGCAATAATTGATATTGACGGCTTAGTTGTTCCTGGAAAATACCCGCCTGATGTAGTTGGAACTCCTGATTTTATTGCGCCAGAAGTTCTTAAAACCAGAGGATTGAAATTGGGAGATCCTAATAAAAAACTACCAAGTATTCAGACTGATAGACATGCCTTGGCTGTTCTTATCTATATGTATTTGCTTTATCGTCACCCGTTAAGAGGTGGTAAAGTCAATGATTTGGATACAGCAAAAGATGAGGAATTGTCAATGGGAGCAAAGGCGTTGTTCATTGAGCACCCTACAGATAAAAGCAATCGTCCAAAGGTTGACCAATTAAACAAATACGAATTACCACAGGGTGATGTTACGAAACTTCCATATAGCATATGTGGACCTTATTTGAAAGACTTGTTTAATAGAGCTTTCATTGATGGTTTGCATAATCCTTCAATGCGACCTACTGCTGACGAATGGGAGCAGGCATTAATTAAAACAACAGATTTAATGCAACCATGTCAGAATCCAAATTGTGAATCAAAATGGTTTGTTTTTGACAATACAACAAAACCAAGATGTCCGTTCTGTGGTAAAGAATATCATGGACAATTACCTGTCTTGAATTTATACTATTCTCCTAAAAAAGGTGTATTTAAACCAGAAAACTACCGTTTGATGGTTTATGATAAACAGTCATTATACAAGTGGCATGTCAATCAGTATGTGTCACCTAATGAGAGAATTAGTGCTGAAGACAAGAAACCAGTTGGAGACTTTCACTTCCATAATGGTAAATGGATATTGATAAACCGTCGTCTTAATAGTCTTTATGACAAAGACGAGGATAGAAAAATCGAAATAGGTCAATATGTAGAATTGACAGAAGGAAAGAAAATACTCCTTTCTACTGAAGACGGAGGTAGGTTGATTATTGTACAACTTGTAAATAATTGATATGAGTAAGACAATAACATTAACAGCTAATGACGGAACAAAAGTTGAATTTGTAGATGAGATTATAGGCTCTGATGCAATGAAAGATGTATATCTCAGTCCAGATAAATCTTATGTTGTCGGATTTTTCAGAGAACCAGTCAGTCCTGACTACCAGAAAAGAATGATAGATATAATAGGTATTTATCGTAAAATTGGTCTTTCGTGTTATGGTAATCTGTTTTGTTGGCCAACGAAAATGGTGGAGTGGGATGGTAAGATTGGCGTTGTTTATCCATCATACCAGAAACATTTCTTTTTCTCCTCTGGTAATGTTAAAGGTAAGGTAAAAGAAGGTCAATGGTTCGCTTCTGCAAAATTAAGGAATCGCTTTCTTCCTACTGATGAAAAAGGAACGTGGCTTTCATACTATCATATATGTATTAAGATTGCCAAAGCTGTTAAACTCTTGCATTCTGAAGAATTAATCTTTTCAGATTTGTCATATAAAAATATTCTTGTTGATCCTATTACAGAGAATGTATGTTTTATAATGTCAGAACAATCTGTAATTGATACGGAGAGGAAATATGATTTTGAAAAATATTTCCAAAATGTAGTTGGAACTCCTGATTTTATTGCTCCTGAAATTTTTGAAAATAGAAATTTTGATTTAGGTGATTCTAATAAAATACTACCAAGTATTCAAACTGATAGACATGCTCTAGCTGTTTTAATCTACATGTATTTGCTATATCGACATCCATTAAGAGGCGGTAAGGTTAATGATTTGGATGCTGCAAAAGACGAGGAATTGTCAATGGGTAAAATGGCATTGTTCATTGAGCACCCTACGGATAAAAGTAATAGACCTAAAGTGCAAAATTTAGCTCCAAGTGAACTGCCACAAGGAGATGTCACAAAACTTCCATATACAATTTGTGGACCGTATTTGAAAGCATTGTTCGACAGAGCGTTTATTGATGGTTTGCATAATCCTTCAATGCGTCCTACAGCTGATGAATGGGAGCAGGCATTAATTAAAACAACAGATTTAATGCAACCATGTCAGAATCCAAATTGTGAATCAAAGTGGTTTGTTTTTGACAATACAACAAAACCAAGATGTCCGTTCTGTGGTAAAGAATATCATGGACAATTACCTGTTTTGAATTTATACTATTCTCCTGAAAAAGGTGTATTCAAACCTGAAAACTATCGTCTGATGGTGTATGATAAACAGTCTTTATACAAATGGCATGTCAATCAGTATGTGGCACTTAATGAAAAATTAACAGCAGAAGACAAGAAGCCTGTTGGTGACTTCCATTTCCATAATGGCAAATGGATATTGATAAACCGTCGTCTTAATAGTCTTTATGACAAAGACGAGGATAGAAAAATCGAAATAGGTCAATATGTTGAATTAACTGAAGGTAAAAAGATACTCCTTTCTACCGAAGACGGAGGAAGGTTGATTATTGTACAACTTGTAAATAATTAAAGATTATGATGAAAACTCAATGTGAACAATGCAAAAAATACAATGTTTCTTGCACGGAGAATATTGTATTCAATGGACAATCTTGCGAACAATATACTAAGCGCATTGACCTTGAAAAGAAAAATGATAATGCTTCAGAAAGTGAAACAACTACAATTGAAACAACAAATATTGTTAATAACAATGGAAGTAATTTGTTAGACAACGAAAGGATTATCAGAAGCATTCTGGAAATTGGCAAGCATACAAAATTTATATCAATTATCGGGTATATTGCTTTGACTTTTATGGGTATTGGTACAATTGGTTTGTTCGCAGGTGGTGATGGAGGAGAAGCAATTATTTATTTGCTTGTTACTGTAGGAGTTTATTTTATTGTTGATAATCTGTGGAAAGCTTCAAAACTATATAGAAATATTACTACAGACAGAACAATCGATAATCTTGAATCAGGAGTTCAGCGAATGTCAACATTTTGGAAAACAATGGCTATTATTTATAAGATATATTTGATAATTATTGCTATTGTATTTGTAGTAGCTATTTTTTCTGAAATCTGAAACTTTATTTAATTTTTGTTCTCATGGGAATCTATATAGTAAGAAATAACCAAGACTTTGGTCCATACGATTATGCCACGATTGTTTCATATGTTAAAAATGGACAGATTCTAAAATGTGATAAAGCAAGAGATTCTATTAGTGGTGAAATAAACTCAGTAGGATATTTCTTGAAAAAGTCTGGACATAATGTAAAGGTCGATAGACATAAAGGTTTGACTTCTCAATTGAAAAATATAGGAAGCGAATTGATAATTCCTAAATCTTCATTTACGAAAAAACAATTATTGTCAGACCAAAGACTTATTTTACTTGCGTTGATTGGTTTAGTGCCATCTCTGATAATGATGATTCCATTGGGTGATTTTATGGTGTTTTATTTAATATCATTATATTTTGCGGTTATCTGGGGATTGTTTTTCTATTATTTCTTCAAGACACCGCAAGTAGATGTCAAAACAACACTAATTACTTTTTTTGCGACACAAGTTGTTGTCTTCTTGGTATGGGATGTGTTGGGTTTACCTGCATGGAATCCATTCTACTTGTTGGTTGATACGTTTTTCCCTCTTAATGCACTGGGTTATATTTTTGGTGTAGGATTCACTGAAGAATTAGTAAAACTATTGCCATTATTGATAATATGTTATAGAGCAAAAGAACCGCAGATACCTCAAACATTGGTCTATTATGGTCTCATGTCTGGTATTGCTTTTGGTGTTTTTGAAGGTGTGCAATATCAAATGGGGATAAATGCAGAACAAGAATATACAACTGCATATTATTTAAATATACTGAGATTAACTAGTTTGCCATTCATTCATGCAGTTTGGTGTGGTATCGCTGGATATTTTATATCATTCGCTTCATTGTATCCTAAATATCGTGTTGCTTTATATTTCCTTGCAATAAGTATTCCTGCATTATTACATGGTTTATACGATACTTTCTGTGGTACTACTTTAGGATTTTTAATAGCATTCCCTATAATGTTTGCAACCGTAATTCTTTTGAATACATATTTAAAACAAGGTGTTAATTATCAATCGAAATTGAGAAACTGATATGGGAGAATGTAAATATTGTCATAAAGATGCTGGCTGGTTTAGTTCTAAACATTCAGAGTGTGAGGAGAAATATAATATTGGTGTCACTAAACTAAAGGCTATCATTAGAAATTGTTTTGAGAAAAAAGAAGATTTTTTCTTACATAAAAGTGAGACTGATAGGATTTGTGCTGATTCATATATTGGACAAGATTTCCTTATTTCAATATATAGGGAACTTTTAGAAGAAGCTGTTAACAAATATCTTAATGACAGTGTAATAGAAAAAAATGAAGAAACTTGTATTGCAAGATTTATACAGTTTTCAGGTTTTACCCAAAATTCGTTGAATACAACACATGCTCTGGATAAAGTTGTACAATCGCGTGTTCTTCAAGAAATATTAAAAGGAAATGTCCCTAAACCAGCTATAACTATTTCTGGTGATTTTCCTTTCATGCTTTCTAAAAACGAAACATTGATTTGGATGTTCCGTAATATAATTTTGCATGAACAAAAGACAAGAAGAGAATATACAGGACGTTCTAGTGGCTTTAATATAAGGGTTGCCAAAGGTATCTATTATAGAACAGGTGGTTTTAAAGGTACTCCTGTAGAAACTAGTTATATGCAAAGAATTTCTGAAGGAAGCGTTTGCCTTACTGATAAGAATCTATATTTCTCATCAATGGAGAAAAGTATGAAAATTCCTTATGACAAAATTATAAGTTTAGAATCATATTCCAATGGATTAGGTGTACAGAAAGATGGTGCAAATAGTAAACCAGTATTTTTTGAAAGACTTGACAGTTGGTTTTGTTACAATGTAATTTCAAATTTGAAATAGTCATACATGAAGAGAGAAGAAAAAATAGCGCTTGTAAGAATCCTTTCCGATTTGATTAAGGCAGATAGTATCATCAACTATGGAGAAGTTGAGCAATATATGTTGTTGCGAGACAAGTATTCTATTGGTAACGATGATGAAATTGCTGCAACTAAAATCACATTTGCTGATGCGATTAACATATTGATAGAATCTGATAGTAAATTGAAAAATGATATTTTATCAGATTGCTCGGATATGGCAGTCAGCGATGGATTTTGCGCTCGTTCAGAATCTCTTCTGCTGATGGCTTTGAAAAAAAAAATATTGTCGGACGGAGATGGTGTAGATATAATTTCAATACCAAAACCGATTTTTAACATCGAATCTGCTACAGTTCTTTATATAGAGTCTCGTTTTGAAAGGAAAGTAAATGAAATAATATCACAAAACTATCGAACTATATTCAAGGAATGTAAGATAGCAGGTTTTAACTTTATATATATTCCTAAAGTTGTAGAACATTATAAAAATTCAGATCCAAAACTTATTAGTCAAATCATTCATTTCCTTGCACCTTCTTTCACAGAAGATGGTATAAATGGAATTATTGAAGGACTGAAAAATATGACGACAAGTAGTTTTTGTAAGGATTTATTATGTAATAAATTAGGTGTTACTCAATTGAGAGAGAGTAATCCAGCTGTAATGATTAAGATAGGTCAGAGTTATGTCGATGATAAGACTTTTGCAAATTATGTAAAGATTGATGTAGATGAGAATATTGTTGCAGAAGTTCAAGTATTTATGGATGAGTTTTTATCTTTAGTAAACACAGATATGTTATCAATATCTACAGCGGAAGAAAAAAAACAGCAATTTTTATATCATGGATTTTATAAACAGTTATTAGATATATTTTTGATTCGTAATAATGTTAGAAGTCGTTTGATAATCCATCCATATAGAGAAGAAATCTATTTCCCAGACATTGATTGTAAATTGGAAAAATTACATCGTAGAGAAAAAGCATTATATGTTTTACTCTTGATAATGTCTAATGAAGGAGGCATTAATTTTTCTTTGCCGCATAATGTTAAACAGTTGGAATTGCATAATAAAAAATTGCAAAGATTGCAATTGCGCTATCAAATGGTTTATGAAATGTTTGGTGGAGAAAAAGATAAAGCACCTGATTTAACTCAGCCAGAAATACGTCGTCCAATCATCAGTTGTTTGAAGAGGAGTCTGATGGATATGAAAGATAAATTATATAACCATGAAGATTATATGATTACAAAGGATGAATTCGGGAATATTAGAATTGGTTTAGAAACCGATATGCTGTTTGTTAATGAAGGAATAAATGGGATTACATGTTTGATAGAGTCTGATATTTACAAAAAGATAGAGAAAGTGAAATGAAATCGTTGCAATGTTGCAACCATAAATATTTGATTTGAGAATTGATTTTTTGAAATGTTACAGATTTCCTTGTAAGAAATATAGTCGGTGTACATTTGCATCATAATTTAAAACACAACAGTTATGAAAAAGTATCTTTTAACATTAGTAGTTATGGTAGCTCTTAGCAGCAGCCCTGTTTTAGCACACACATGGTATAATGATTCTGATGCAAATGAAACATCATCATATCAGAACAAAACAAGTGCATCTATAACATTTCAAAACAAGTCAGAATACACGATGACTCTAAAAATAATGAACTATTGGGGCGGTCTGTATCGTACAGTTGTTTTGAGTCCTTATTCAAGTAGTACAGTGTACTTCAATAGTAGTAGCTCATATAAGTTGAAGATAAAAGCAGTTAAAAATGGTTCTGCATCGTATCATGACGGTGGAACTTTTTCAGTGACTTGCACTGATTATGAATGGACCGAAGGAACAATGACGTTCAGTCTTTCTTCTTATGGAGATGGATTAGGTCCAAGAATTTCAGCTAAGGAATTTGAAAGTAATGATTGATAATAAAGTATATCAACTAAGAATTTAATTTAAAACATAAATTATATGGAAAACAAAAAACATTATCAAGGCTTGACTGATGCTGAAGTGTTGGAAAGCCGTAAAAAGAATGGCGTGAATATTCTTACGCCTCCAGAAAAAGAGTCATTATGGTCTAAGTTTATGGAGAAATTTGAAGACCCGTTGATTAGAATTCTTCTTGTTGCAGGTTTGCTTTCTGTAGGTATTGCTGGTTATGAATTCTGGGGATTAGGTCACTCATGGACTGCATTCTTCGAACCTATTGGAATCTTCGTCGCTATACTTCTTGCAACTGGACTTTCATTCTATTTTGAGTTGATAGCTGATAAAGAATTCTCTATCTTAAACCAAGTCAATGATGACGAACCTGTCAAAGTCATTAGAAATGGTTTTACTATAGAAGTTCCTAAAAAGGACATCGTTGTTGGAGATATTGTTATTCTTTCAACAGGAGACGAAATCCCAGCTGATGCAGAATTGTTGGAGGCAGTCACTCTTCAGGTTGACGAATCAACATTGACAGGTGAACCTGTTTGTAGTAAAACAACAGATAAGAATGCTTTCGACAAAGAAGCTACATTCCCATCAAATCATGTGATGAGAGGTACAAAAGTGATGGAAGGTCATGGCATATGTCGTGTATTTGCAGTTGGTGATAAGACAGAAAACGGAAAAGTTTTTGAAGCAGCGCAAATCGATGATAGTGTCAAGACTCCTCTTAATGAACAACTTGATGGATTGAGTGACTTGATTACAAAACTCAGTTACATTTTCGCAGGTATTGTTATTGTGGGAAGATTATTTGTATTCTTCAACTGGAATCCTCTTGCATTGACACTCGCTATCCCAACAGCTATTTTCTTCTGGATGGTGATTAAGAAATTTGATAATTTTAGCAAAGGAAAGTGTATAATAAGTATTTTGGTATTCTTCTCCATCTTGATGGCAATGGTCGTAGGTTTGTTCATGCATTTGAATTCGGGACAAGACATTTCAAGTCTGTTGTCTCATACAATGCAGACATTGATGATAGCTGTTACATTGATTGTTGTTGCTGTTCCAGAAGGTCTTCCAATGGCAGTTACTTTGAGCTTGGCTTATAGTATGCGTAGAATGTTAAAAACTAACAACCTTGTTCGTAAGATGCATGCTTGCGAAACAATGGGTGCAACAACTGTTATTTGTACAGATAAAACAGGTACACTCACACAAAATCAAATGAAGATTTATCAGACAAACTTCTATTCTTTAGCAGACCAGAAGTTGAGCGATAATGAAATCAGTACAATAATAAAAGAAGGTATTGCAGTAAACTCGACAGCATCATTGGATTTATCAGATGCAAATAAGGCAAAAGTTTTGGGTAATCCAACAGAAGGTGCTTTGTTGTTATGGTTAAAAGATAATGGTGTTAATTATCAAACATTGAAGGATAATACAACATTGGTTGAAGAACTGCCATTTTCTACAGAAAGAAAATATATGGCAACCGTTGTAAAATCATCTTTAGGAAAGAAGATTTTATACGTCAAAGGTGCTCCTGAAATTATACATTCATTATGCAAGCAAACATGTGGAAATGTTGCGAAAGCAGATATTGAACAACAGCTTATACAATATCAAAACCAAGCTATGCGTACGTTAGGTTTTGCATATCAAGAGTTGAATGATAATGATGTCGCAATCAGAGAAAATAAAGTCATAGCAGATAATCTTACATTCTTGGGAATAGTCGCTATTTCAGACCCTGTTAGAGAAGATGTCCCTGCAGCTGTTGAAGAATGTCTTAAAGCTGGTATCAATGTTAAGATTGTTACAGGTGATACTCCAGGCACAGCAAAAGAAATTGGTCGTCAAATTGGTTTGTGGACGGATAAAGACACCGACAAGAATATTATCATGGGACCTGAATTAGCAGCTCTATCAGATGAAGAATTGGATAAGATAGTTCTTGACCTCAAGATTATTGCTCGAGCAAGACCAATGGATAAGAAACGTTTGGTTGAATCATTACAACGTAGAAATCAAGTTGTTTCTGTTACAGGCGATGGTACAAATGATGCTCCTGCATTGAACGCTGCTCACGTTGGCTTGTCAATGGGTGATGGTACATCAGTAGCAAAAGAAGCAAGTGACATTACTATTATCGACAACTCATTCAGCAGTATCGGTCGTGCTGTTATGTGGGGACGTTCCTTATATCAAAATATCCAACGTTTCTTGTTGTTCCAATTAACAGTTAACGTAGCTGCATGTTTTATAGTCTTGATAGGTGCATTCATGGGAGTAGAGTCTCCATTGACAGTAACACAAATGCTTTGGGTAAATTTGATTATGGACACATTTGGTGCTATGGCATTGGCTTCATTGCCACCATCCAAAGAAGTGATGAAAGATAAACCTCGCAACAGAGATAGTTTCATTATTAATAAATCAATGGGAATTAACATTTTTGGTGTTGGTACATTATTCTTCTTAATTACATTAGGTTTCTTGTACATCTTCCAACATGCTGATATCACTTCAGTAAAAGACTTGTTGACATTGAAATTAGGCGCAAAGAATATTGTTACTCCATACGAACAGACTTTGTTATTCTCAATCTTTGTCTGGACACACTTTTGGTACATGTTCAATGCACGTTCATACGAAACAAATAGCAGTTTCTTTGGAATCAAACATAGCTCTGGATTCTGGACAATAGTTTTGGTTATCGTAATTGGACAAATACTTATAGTAGAATTATTATACAACTTCTTCAATGTAGCTCCAATGTTCCATACAGCAGATTGGCATATAAACACTAACGGATGTATTGATTGGCTTTTAATTGTTGGTTTGTCATCATTGGTATTGTGGGTTAGAGAAGTATTTTGCTTGGTAAGTAAATGTTTTAGAAAATAAATTTAAGATTATGAAAAGAGGTTTTTTTATTTATATAATAGTTTTCTGCATGTTACTCGTACATGCAGAAAACGCTTATTCACAAAATAATTCAAGGGTTAATATTACCGATAAATTATCAATAGAACTTCCTGATAGTTATATTAGAAAGGAAAGCAAGTCTTGTTTGATAGATGCTGAGAATAAAAATAACGGCAATATAATACTTCTAAAAACTATAGCGACAAGGGATTTTAATCCAGGAAAAGTAAAGCAATCAATGGATACCTTATGTTTTAATCTTTCTAATGCAAAATTGATTAAAAAGGAAAAGGCAAAGTTTTATAGAATGGATGAAGATTATGTAAAAAAATATTATGAATTGGGAGATGATAAAATTATAACATATACATTTTATACAAATAAATATCCGTATAGTATTCTGTTTACATATAATAATGAGAGTGAGTTGAAAACAATTGATGATGTCATAGAGTCAATTGAAATAAAAATGAATTTCTTTGGCAAGTTCTTTTATATGTTTTTGACATCATTCATTTTAGCTATGATTTTATTAATTGCAGGTGCGATTATATTCTTTGAAATTATAAATAGCAAAAATCCTATTATAGGTATTGTTATTTTTTATCTAATTGTTTTTGCATTAAGTTTTATTTTCTTCCCATCGTATAGTCTGTTATATAAACTAATCTTTCCGTTGTTATTCTTTTTATGTTGTATTATAACCTACTTTATGCCTGAAGAAGGATGATAGAAGATGTTATATCGCGCATATTAAGTAAATGTTTATTTGATAAATAGTTTTTTAAATAATAGTGATATGAAAACTTTAGAAGAATTAAAAGTAGAATTATTAAAAGATGGTATTATAGATAAAGATGAAGCTTTGATGCTTGAAAAGAGATTGTTTGAGGATGGTAAAATAGATTCAGAAGAAGCAGAATTTTTATTTGAAATAAATAATGCTGTTTCAGGTAAGGCAAATGATGCATCATGGAAGGATTTATTCATCAAAGCAATTTCATTATATCTTTTGGATGATGAAAATTCTCCAAATGAAATTGATGAGGAAGAAACCGAATGGTTATACAATAAAATCAAAGGAGATGGAATTATTGATGAAACGGAGAAAGATTTGTTATTGACTCTAAAATCAAGAGCAAAAATATTTCCAAGTCGATTAGAAGAATTGCTCTAAAATAATCAACCAATCAAAACCGCCTGATAGAAATGTTAGGCGGTTAAATATATAATCATTCATCCAAAACAACTTGAAAATATTGAATTTAAATTGTTTGTGCGATGATATAACAATAAATTTAAAACTATAAAAGTTATGAAAAGAATAATTACCATCTTATTTGTATTCTGTATGTCGTTAATATATGCAGAAAAATCATATTCTCAAAACAAGACTAGAATAGATGTTACGGAAAAATTATCAATAGAAATTCCAGATAATTACATTAGAAAAGAATGCAAGTCATGTTTGATAGATGCTGAGAATAAAAATAATGGTAATATAATACTTATAAAAACTTTAGAGGTAAGTGATTTTAATCCAGGATACGTAAGGAAATCAATGGATACTTTATGCTTTAATATTTCTGATGCAAAATTAATCAAAAAAGAAAAGGAAAAGTTTTATAGAATGGATGAGGATTATGTGAAAAAATATTATGAATTGGGAAATGATAAATTTATAACATATACATTCTATACAAATAAATATCCGTATTGTATTCTGTTTACATACAATAATGAGAATGAGTTAAAAACAATTGATGATATCATAGAATCAATTGAAATGAAAATGAATTTCTTTGGCGAGTTCTATTATATGTGTATGACATCAACATTTATGGTTTTGTTTTTATTTGGTGTAGGGGTATTCATAGTAACAGCAATACAAGATAGCTGTAATCCTATTAGAAATGCAGTCATTTTTTATTTGGTTACTTTTGCATTAAGTTTTATTTTACTCCCATCGTATGGTTTGTTATCTAAACTAATCTTTCCGTTAATACTTTTTGAAATGTGTAAAGTCTTTGTGGAAAAACATGCAAAATGAAATAGAGCAGAAATTGAAAGTCAACAGAATCAGCCCTTGAAAGAAAAAGGCACAAAGATTCAGTTATTCACTGGTGGTGATGCTAATTACCAGTGTTTAGGAACAGCCGTGATAGATAGTAAAAGCAGTTCTCATGTCGCCTCGGAGAAATAGCTTTTTCAATTAGGACTTAGGAATGAATTTTAGAACTAATGCTGTTGGATTTTGGCTGTTGAGCTTTTTTGTCAACTTATAAAGGTTTTATTATTAATTCAATTTCTGCGTTAGGGATTGGAGCGGCATCCTTTTCGAGACGGAAGATAGAGGCGGAGACGGAAGCGAAGGCGAGAAAAGATATAGCGGAAAGCCCGACGGCGGAGCCGGAACGCCCAGAAAAAAAGACAAAAGTCGAAGGACTAAGGACAAAAGTTTGAAGTTCAACTGATATATATATTTATTTTAAAAAAAATCTTTAGTCATTTGTCATTTGTCATTAGACTTTTATTATCTTTGCACACGTTTTTTAGAAGGTATAAAAAGATGATAAATATAACATTTCCAGATAAGTCAGTCAGACAATATGAAGCAGGTGTTACACCTCTCGATATTGCAAAGAGCATAAGCGAAGGCTTGGCTCGTAATGTGTTGTCAGCCAAAGTTAATGGCGTTATGTGGGATGCGATGCGTCCAGTTAATGAAGATGCAGAGATTCAGCTCTTCACATGGAACGACCCAGAAGGAAAAGCCACTGTATGGCATTCATCAGCACACTTGATGGCTGAAGCTATCGAACAACTTTATACCGGCGTTAAATTTGGTATCGGACCAAGCATAGAAAACGGTTTCTATTATGACGTTGATTTCGGCACAAATGTCATCACAGAAGAAGACCTCGCTAAAATCGAGAAACGCATGATGGAACTCGCTTCACAAAAACAAGCTTTCGAACGCGTTGATGTTTCTAAAGCAGAAGCTATGGCTCATTTCACTGAAAAAGGTGACGAATACAAACAAGAGCTTATCAGCGAATTAGAAGACGGAACCATCACCTATTATAAAACTGGAACCTTCACAGACTTATGTCGCGGACCTCATATCCCTGACACAAGCTGCATCAAAGCTATCAAATTGTTATCTATAGCTGGCGCATACTGGCGCGGCGACGAGAAACGCAAACAGCTCACTCGTATCTACGGTATCACATTCTTGAAGAAAAAAGAACTTGAAGAATATCTCGTTCTCCTTGAAGAAGCTAAGAAACGCGACCACCGTAAACTCGGTAAAGAACTTGAACTCTTCATGTTCAGCGAAATGGTCGGCAAAGGTCTTCCTATGTGGTTGCCAAAAGGTACAGCATTGCGTCTTCGCTTACAAGAATTTTTGACAAAGATTCAAAAACAATATGGTTATGAGCAAGTCATGACTCCTCATATCGGCAATAAACAACTTTATGAGACATCAGGTCACTGGGATCACTACGGTCACGACAGCTTCCAGCCAATCACAACACCTGAAGAAGGCGAGGTCTATTTGTTGAAACCAATGAACTGCCCTCATCACTGTATGATTTACAAATGGCAGCCTCGTTCATACAAAGACCTTCCATTACGTCTTGCAGAATTTGGTACAGTATATCGTTATGAACAAAGCGGCGAGCTCCACGGATTGACACGCGTTCGTTCATTCACACAAGACGACGCTCATATCTTCTGCCGTCCTGACCAAGTTAAAGACGAATTCATCCGCGTGATGGAAATCATAGAAATAATCTTCAAAGCTTTGAAATTCGATAACTTCGAAGCACAGATTTCACTCCGCGACCCAAGCAATACTGAAAAATATGTAGGTACAGACGAAAACTGGGAAAGAGCAGAAGCAGCTATCGTTGAAGCTTGTAAAGAAAAAGGTCTTCCTGCAGTAGTTGAATACGGCGAAGCAGCATTCTACGGACCTAAATTGGACTTCATGGTGAAAGATGCTCTCGGAAGAAGATGGCAACTCGGTACAATCCAAGTTGACTACAACTTGCCAGAACGTTTCGACCTTTCTTATATCGGCTCAGACAATGAGAAACATCGTCCAGTCATGGTACACAGAGCTCCATTCGGTTCAATGGAACGTTTCGTTGCAGTTTTGTTAGAACACTGCGCCGGCGACTTCCCATTGTGGCTCACACCAGATCAAGTCATGATTTTGCCTGTAAGTGAAAAATATCACGAATATGCAGAAAAACTCAACGAAATGTTGAAGAGAAATGAAATCCGTACTTTGATCGATATGAGAAGCGAAAAGATAGGACGTAAGATCCGTGACGCTGAAATGAAGAAAGTACCTTATATGCTCATCGTTGGCGAAAAAGAAATGAACGAAACTTCAGTATCAGTAAGAAAACATGGTCAAGGCGACCTCGGCTCAATGTCTGTCGAAGAGTTCATCGCAATGATTGAGAATCAAGTTAACGAAGAACAAAAAATAAAGTAAAGATTGTATAATTAATATAGGAGACACAAATTATAGCACTACCAGTTAACAACGGAAGAGGCCCTCAGAGAGGTCCTAAGAATGAAGATCCGCATCGTATCAATGAGAGAATCACAGCTCCAATGGTGAGAGTTGTAGGAGAAGGCGTTGACAATGAGATACACTCAATCAAAGATGCCTTGAGAATTGCTGATGAACTCGGACTTGATTTAGTTGAGATTTCACCTAATGCGAATCCACCAGTCTGTAAGTTGATGGATTATAAAAAATTCCTTTTCGACCAAAAGAAAAAACAAAAGGAAATTAAGGCAAAGACAACAAAAGTCGTTATTAAGGAAATCCGTTTGGGACCACAAACAGACGACCATGACTTTGAATTTAAGTTGAATCATGCCAAAAGATTCTTGGAAGATGGAGCAAAGGTCAAAGTTGACGTGTTCTTCCACGGCCGTTCTATCGCATATAAAGACCAAGGTGAAATCATTTTGTTGAAGTTCGCTCAGGCATTGGCCGATTTCGGTAAAGTAGAATCAATGCCTAAGTTGGAAGGTAAGAGAATGCTCATGATGATAGCTCCTAAAAAGTAATTAAAATAGACACTCATTTTAAAAAAAAGTATATTACAATGCCAAAAATGAAAACAAAATCCGCTGCCAAAAAACGTTTCAGAGTAACAGGCACCGGTTTAGTAAAGAGAAAGCACGCTTATAAAAGCCACATCTTAACAAAGAAGTCAATCAAACGTAAACGTAACTTACGTCACGCTACTATTGTTGAGCCAGCTAATATGAAAGCTGTAAAAGAAATGCTTCTCATGTAATTTAAATTAATGTTTAACGTCTTGTTAGAGTAGAAAAGTTCTCGAAAGGGCGAGGCACTCTAACGGAATAAAAAGTAAAAAAATGCCAAGATCAGTTAATGCAGTTGCTTCAAGAGCAAGACGCAAAAAAGTTTTAAAACAAACAAAGGGCCAGTTCAGCGCACGTAAAAACGTTTGGACTGTAGCTAAAAACTCTTACGAAAAGGGTTTACAATACGCATACCGCGATAGAAGAAATAAAAAACGTGATTTCCGCTCATTATGGATTATCCGTATCAATGCCGCAGCACATGAATACGGCATGACATACAGCACATTCATGGGTAAA
>JAGBVS010000023.1 GCA_017630195.1 Bacteroidales bacterium
GAATCCAATTATACTATTGACAATCTGCGTCAATGGATTTTCCACTTTCGCCATTTTTTTGCCATAATAAACATATTCATCAAGACGGACTTCATCATGAGGCTTGAAGGTGTTCCTTCTCATTTCCCTTCTCACAACAACACTTTAATTATATTCACTGTTAGCATTATGTAAAATATATTGTTCTGCATTTGCCTGATGATTGGTTATTCTCAATGATGCTTGTAAAAAAACATCATTACCAGACAGTATTGTCACTAATCCATATTTACTAGCTCCAGGTGTATCAGGAATATCTAAAGCCATTCTCAAATCTGTAAGAAAACCTTGGGGATTTGTTATTCCTACATGTTTTTGTGCAATTTTCTGCAAATTAGCTATCGCCACCTCGACATTTATATTTATATTTGCAGGACCATTCGCTTGAGAAGGATTGTGAGATTGACTCCCCTTATGAAAGTTCAAGCGAGTGGCTTTTTTATTTTTATCATCCATATAAATAATTTAGTTTCACAAATCATATTCATTGGTTTTTGATTCCGCAAAGTTAAGACTTCGTCTTCAGATAAAAAAGTTAAAAATTGTTAATTTTATTTCCACGAATCCGTAAAGTCTCCACGTATCTCGAGTATCTGCACGTATCTTTCTTCTGAGGTTCTGAATTTCTTAGTTTTAAAAACAATAAAAACCTCCCTTCAACGTTTCCTCCAAAAAACTTGTAGTCTTGTGGTCTTGTAGTCTTGTAGTCTTAAAAAAATGAAACATCTTGTCATAATCGGAATAATCTTTTTAAGCTGTCTTTCATTGAAAGCACAGAACAAATATTTCCCGATAAAAGGAAGCATCGTTTCTGCCGATAGCCTCTCTCCTATTCCTGATGCTCATATTTTAAGCGAAATCTCATATTACGGAACGACATCCGACACAAATGGCAAATTCGCCATGCTCGTGAAAAAAATCGACACTTTAAGAATTAGCAGCGTTGGTTTCGTAACTAAATTGATTCCTATTTATTACGATAGCATCGACGACAACAAATTCAATATCGTCATGCAAAGAGACACAGTCATGCTTCAAGAAATTGATGTTTTTCCTTATTTGGACAACCACACAGTTAAAGATATTATAAGTCAGATTCCTATAAAAGAGCCTATGATTATTAAAGGTGTGAATGAAAACATCGAAGCTGTCTTATATCAAAAGCCAAAGAAAATTCCAAACGACAAAGGCATCTTAAGCCCTGTTCAGACATTATACAATCGTTTCAACAAAAAGGAACGACTCAAGAGAAAATTAGAGAGAAACAGAAGAAAATATTTGATTGATTAGCTTGCTTAACATTCGTCTTGTTTCCACAATCCGTCTCCGTTTACACGAAAAGAATCTGTCGCCTTAAAAAAAAGCGACAGTTGTTATTCTTATCAACGACAAAGGTCTATTATAAAGGCATATTCGAGTGCTATTTCTTTTATACCTTCAAAGCGGCCGGAGGCTCCGCCGTGTCCAAAATCCATATTTGTCTTCAGATACAATGGATTGCTGTCGGTTTTCATCTCTCTCAGTTTTGCCACCCATTTAGCCGGTTCCCAATATTGAACCTGGCTATCGTGCAATCCTGTCGTAACGAGCATCGCCGGATAATCTTTGCATTCCACATTATCGTAAGGAGAATAAGAGAGCATATAATCGTAATATTCTTTTTCATTAGGATTGCCCCATTCGTCGTATTCGCCTGTTGTCAGAGGTATTGTTTCATCGAGCATAGTCGTAACCACATCGACGAAAGGCACTTGAGCTATTATTCCCCGCCACATTTCAGGAGCCATGTTAGCCACTGCTCCTACGAGCAGACCGCCAGCGCTTCCGCCCATGGCAAACATTTTCTCATTATTTGTAAAGCCTTCATCGACAAGATATTTACCGCAATATATAAAATCGAGGAAAGTATTTTTCTTCTTCATCAGTTTACCGTCTTCATACCATTGACGGCCCATTTCCTCGCCTCCTCTTATATGAGCGACGGCCCAGACGAAGCCTCTGTCTAAGAGCGACAGACGTGCCGTCGAGAAATATGCGTCCATGCTGCTTCCATACGAGCCATAGCCATATAAAACTAAAGGATTATCGCCATCTTTCTTCATACCTTTTTTATATACTAAGGAAATAGGCACCATAACGCCATCGTGTGAAGGAGCGTAATGACGTTCCGTGACATAATCGTCGGGATTATAACCGCCAATTATTTCCTGACGTTTCAAAAGCGTCGCCTCACGTTTTATCATATCATATTCATAAAGAGAAGCCGGTGTCGTCATGGAATTGTATCCATATCTCAAAAGATGAGAGTCGAAATCAGGATTTGCGGAAGAATACGCTGTATAAGTAGGTTCGCCAAAATCGATATAATAATCCGTTGTTCCGTCCCAGGTCTTGATTCTTAATTTTATCAATCCTTCCTTACGTTCTTCTATGACTAAAAAATCGGAGAACAAGTCAAAGTCTTCAATCAAGACATCGTTGCGGTGAGCAAGCAATTCCGTCCAGTTTTCTTTTTCAGTCTTATCGACAGGAGTTTTCATAATTTTGAAGTTCTTGGCTCCGTCGGCATTAGTCAAGATATAGAAATCATTGCCATAATGACCTATTCCATAGAGATGGTCGTGTTCTCTTTTGTTAAAAACCTTAAACTCATCATAAGGACTGTCGGCATCTACATAACGAACTTCCGACGACATGGTGCTGTCGGATATTATCATTATATATCTTCTCGATTTTGTTTTGCTCACATAGCAGCTAAAGGCTGTATCTTCCTCAAAATAAACTAATTCATCATTAGCGACATCATCATTAAGTTTATGGCGCATCACTTTGCAAGAACGTAGCGATTCGTCTTTTCTGCTATAAAATAGAGTTTTATTATCGTTAGCCCAGACCATATTTCCCGTAGTATTTTCAATATCTTCGGCAAATATTTTTCCAGTTTCGATTTCCTTAACAAAAATATGATACTGACGTCGGCTCACAGTATCAAGGCTGTAAGCAATCAGCTTATTATCAGGGCTGATGCTATAAGCTCCGAGGTCGAAATAATGATGACCTTCAGCCATTTTGTTACCATCGAGGAGAATCTCTTCCGGATTTTCCATATTATCTTTACGGCGGCAAAAGACAGGATATTCCTGACCTTCCTCGTAGCGAGAATAGTAATAGTAGCCGTTTCTTTTTATAGGATAAGAGATGTCATCCTGCTTGATACGTCCAACTATTTCATCATAAATCTGCTTTTGCAGTTCTTCGGTATCTTTCATCATCGTTTCCTGATAGCGATTCTCATGTTCGAGATAATCAATCACTTCAGGATTTTCGCGTTCATTAAGCCAGTAATAATTATCAATACGGATTTCCCCATGAGCATTCAGTTCACGAGGACATTTTTTTGCTACAGGTTTTTCCATAATGTTAGAATGACAATGTTAATCCGAGGCTTGGCATCAACGGCAATTGATATATTGTTTTAGCAGTCATGATGTCGATATAGAAGATATTGCTTCTATCATAGAGATTGGTAACGCTGAAGTTAGCTTCAAGTATCGTTGTTTCAGTAAAATAGAATTTACGTTTCAAGTCGAAATCGAGTCTGTGATAAGTAGGGAGCTGGCCTTTGTTAAGTTCGTCGTATATGATACCGACGTTACCTCCTTGAGTGTAAGGGTCGAAGTATATGTTATCGAAAGGCAGTTCTTCATAGAATCCGTTCACTTTAGTGAAAGGGAAACCTGTACCGAAGTTCCAGCGTGCGCTCAATTCCCATTGATTTTTAGCTCCTGCTGTATAGGTAGCGATAAGGTTCACATTATGGCGGCGGTCGTAGTGAGTGCGATAAGTAATTATTTCACCGGCAGCGTTTTCATAATCTTTTGTCACGTAAGCCAATGAATATGCGCCCCATAAATACCATCTTTTATCTTCATATTTCACGGAGAAATCGACACCGTAAGCATCGCCGGTCTCAATCATAAAATCCTTTTTCTCTATTTGCGGAGTTCCTATAGGAGCATCACTTTCGCCATATATTTGGTTTCTATTCATACTTGTCAGCTGAGTGAAATCTTTATAATATCCTTCAACATTGAGTGTCACGTTGTTATACACGTCAAATTCTGTTCCGAGAATATAATGCAAAGCTTTTTGAAGTTTTGTTGTGACTTTTTCACCGTTGAATGTTGAAGGCAGATTCATCTGTCCGGACAAAAATCCGTAGAAAAGATTAACGACGTCGCGATCGCTATTGGCGGCGATAAGATTTTGAGAGTAAACGCCTCCGGCGGCTTTGATTCTGAACCACTCTGTCACATTATATTTGATTGCGACACGAGGTTCTGGCGACACTTCCGACATTGAAGCATAAGCTTGGACTCTAAAACTCGGCTCAAAAATCAAGTTGTTGAACTGAGCTTTATATTTGATGTAAGCTCCTAATTCTGTTGTGTTTTCCTCTTGGCTGATTCTAATTCCATTTGATTTTGTGTAATCGAACAACGTTTTAAATCCGAGCATTTCGATACCATATTTCAAGGTATTTTTACCGAGGAAATAAGTGAAGGCGAAACCTGCGTTGAAGCCATTTATAGAACTTTCTCTGTCAGGATTATTTTGTTCTTCGAGTATTGCTTTATAATCAGAGAATGCGATATTACCTTCGATGAGGACAGGAGATTTTCCTGGGATAACGACGAAGTTTGCACCTGCTCCGTACGAATCCCATCCGAACGAAGAAATTGATTTATAATTAGTCACATCGTCAGTAAAATTAAATCCGAAGAAATTGATTTTACTACCGTTAGTTGAATTAAGGGACACTTTGCCGTAGAGGTCTCTGTAGTTGTATGGCAATGTTTCACCTTGGAGGATGCCTTTATATAAAGTTTGACTTGTTGCTTCGAGATACGAGTTTTTCGCCGACAAGATAAAAGAAGCGGTCATATCATCCTGGTCTTTAGCTTTTTTAATAGGGCCTTCGAGTGTTATTTTAGAACCGAATGTGCTAAGTCCGACTTTACCTGAAAGGCGTTTTTTATTACCGTCACGGGTTGTAATATCCATCACTGAGGAGATACGTCCACCATATTCAGCGCCGAAGCCACCGGTGTAAATTTCAGCATTTCTGATGATGTCGGTATCGAATACAGAGAAAAGTCCAATAGAGTGGAAAGGATTATAAACCACCATTCCGTCGAGGAGCACCTTGTTCTGGATTGGCGAGCCGCCCCTGATATAAAGCTGTCCGCCTTGGTCGCCAGTGAATACCACACCAGGAAGGACCTGAAGATATTGTGCGAGGTCGGCCTGACCGCCCATTGAAGGAATCTTGGTAATGGTTTTTGGTGTGATGTTTACTACAGATGTCTTTGTTTCAGTCTGAGCCTCGACCTTGTCGGCGGTAACGTTAACAGCGGCAAGCAGCACCGATGATTCTTCGAGATAATATTTCTTATTCAAGACCTCATTCTTTTTGAGAGTGATATTTTCAGAAATAGTATCGTATCCGAGATTTGTGACGAGAAGCACATAATCGCCGTCAGGTATTCTTGTGATATTGAAAAAGCCATTGATATCTGTCGATGTACCGATAGTTGTTCCTTTCAAATACACATTACAAAACATCATTGGTTCGCCTGAGGATTTTTCATAAACGAAACCCTTGACATTATTATCGTTCTGAGCAAATAGTTGGATGTTAGAAAAAAGTAATATTACCGTGATTACAAAAGCTGTAAGACTGATTTTCGTTTGCATTTCTGTGTTTATTAAAATAAAAAAAACATGCCTGCCAAGGCATTTTACAATTATGTGCAAAGTAACGAAAAAAAAGTCAAAAATAGAATGATTTTTTCAACAAAAAAGTAAAAAAATAAGCTTCGAGAACAACTCAAAGCTCATCATTACAATGTCTCATCGATTCATTGATTTCTCTTGCGCCTCTTTTATCAGTTCGAGTTCTTTAGCGGAGAAATGTTCTGGGAGCAGAATCTGCACTTTAAGCAGCAGAGCTCCAGCGCCTTCCTTGCCATAGTGTGGCATTCCGAGTCCTTTGAGTCGCAATGTGCTATTATTTTGTGTCTGAGGTTTTATAGGCACGTTGACATCGCCTTTAAGAGTATTTACGGTTATCTTTCCACCGAGTATTGCAGTATAGACATCAATGTTAACATTTCGTATAAGGTCATCGCCATCACGTTGATAGACATGGTCGTTCATTATGACCACCTTGATAAGGAGATCGCCGTTTTCTCCACCGTTTCTTCCGGGATGGCCTTTACCTTTCAGGCGAAGAATCTGTCCGTCGCGCACGCCCTCTTTTATCGTAATTTTTATCGAGCTGCCGCCAACATCAATAAGACGCTGTGAGCCTTGATAAGCTTCTAATAAAGTAAGGTTAATCGTAGCGTTGATGTCGCTGCCTTTTGCCGGACGAGTTGTGCGTCGTCCGCCCATTCCGCCGCCCATAAAGTCTCGGATGTCGAATCCGGCTGCACCGCCTTGTCCGCCAAAGAACATATCGAAGAAATCGGAGAAGCCGCTTGCATTGAAGCCATGAGCGCCGCCACCGAAACCAGCATTTTCATATTGCTTCCAGTTAGCGCCAAGCTCATCATATTTCTTGCGTGAATCCGCATTACCTATAACTTGATAAGCCTCAGATATTTCCTTAAACTTCTCCTCAGCCACCTTGTCGTCAGGATTCTTGTCGGGATGATATTTCACAGCTAACTTACGATACGCCTTCTTGATATCATCCTGCGAAGCAGAACGCTCAACTCCTAATATTTTGTAATAATCTTTGTATTCCATTTTTTTATAGTCTAAACGTCAACAAGACAACAAGTCAACAAGTATTTATGACGTTAACAAATCGCAAAATTTTCTATATGTTCAAAATCAAAGCTTGTTGTCTTAATTAATATCTGTAAATTTCAAAATCGGATATTGCTCCTTCAAATTGTATATTGATTTGTTTATCTGCAATGATATAATTTGAAGTTTCGTACAAACTTCCAGATTTTTTGTCAAATCCATCGAAGTTTTTATTACTCAACACCGACTCGCATTTTATCCTGCAACCTGATTTTTCAGGGATTCCAATTCTAATATCAGACACGCCTGTTGCAAGCACCACATCCGTAAATTCCGACAAATCGCCCAATTTAATATCTATGTTGCAAGCACCGCTATTAATTTCAAGATTCGACACTTTGTATGGAGAAAAATCGAAATTCATATCACAAGCGCCGAGATTCACTTCAAAATCATATATTGGATTTTTATTTAATGCAATATTAAAATTATTAGATTTAAAATCATTTCCATTAATACTGACATCATTTCCACCTTCAAAATTTATCTCAGCATTATTCCCATCATAAATGACAGAGAAATCCTGCATTATATAATTACTTGCATTTGTTGCTTTAACGAGATAATCTACTGGCGATGACAAAAATAAACTTCCAGCTCCATAATTAATTTCTACATCGGCAGTTTTGACATTAATATTATAAGGTTCTGAGAACTCTTGCACATTAACATCATCATCTATCATATCATAGCTGAAAGAAGCCGGATGTTTAGTATTATCATTGATATTATTATAATACAATATACACGATAACAATATCAATATTATCACAAAAACTGACTTTAAAAATTTATTCAAAGGAAGGATTGATATACCGAAGATTATCACAAATACAGGCCAGAATTTTGCGAGTTCCGACCATACTATTTCCAAGTCAAAAAAGGTAACCATCAATGCAATGATTCCTATTGCGATAAGAATTATACCATTTACGAGACCATTATCTTTATTATCTTTACTCATCGTTTCCTCCTTTCAAGCTTGCTTTATAAATCATGACAGCGCCTATAACGACAAGAATCAAAGGCCAGAGTTTCCAAATCCAACTAATTGGAATAAAATTATTTATCAAGAAAACAAAGCCTATAAGTATGACGATTACGCCCGACACTATTGATGTCAGTTTTTTATTTTCTTCAGTATGCTGGCCTTCATCCTGAGACTGTTCTCTTTCACGCTGAGTCTGTCCACCAAAGTCAAAGCTTACATTTTTTTCAGGAAGCACTACCCACAAAATTATGTAAAGCCAGAATCCGAAGCTTGCGAACATAAGAGCAATCACGAAAAGCACCCTTACGAGGGCGACATCTAAATTGAAGTAATCAGCCAATCCTGAACAAACGCCGCCAATGACTTTATTCATCGGGTTACGTTCAAGTTTTCCATTTTCACGCATAACATTAAATTTTCAATTCAACAATTAATATCTTTTTTTATTCAAAAAAACGTAAAAAAGAATAAAATTGCTGCATGTTTTTTCGTTAAAATTCTATTTATTTAAAAATCTTTTCACCATCATTTCTTTTTCTTCTTCGCTATTATCTTTCATAAGCATAAGAAGTTCCGACTCTGGGACATCTTCAAATTTAAGAAGAAGGAGTCCGTCGAGTGCATCATGAAAATCAGGGTCTATGTTAAAGCATAAAAACTTAGACTGCAATTTGAGATATTTCTTGAACAAAGTAGGAAGGCGATAGTCGCCATTGCTCAGCTTCATCAAATAACGGTCGAATTTTTCTACTGACGACATGTTATTCTCGAGCAATACATCCGAATCAACTCTCAAGAAATCCTTATTGAAAGGAGTGCGAGCCTCAACAAAGCCTTTCAACTCATCGCAAGAGAACTGCCTCGAAATATATTCGACCATCAAGCTCTTATAGAATTTTGGATACCAATTACTTATACTAACAGGGCCTATAAAACATTCCACATCTTTCATTCTATAAGCCACCGTCATAAGACCTTTCAAGAGAAGCATAAGAGGAAGAATATCCTTTTGATAATCGACGGTAACGAAAGAACGTCCCAATTCTATTGACTTTCTCAACACCTCTTTAAATGGTTCCTGCAACTTAAACAGCGAACTGATATAAAAACCATTTATGCCTTTTTGTTCCACTATCTCACTACCTATTCCGAGACGATAGCCACCAACAAGGCGATTCTCATCTTTATCCCACAGAATCAGATGTTTATAATATGTATCATATTCATCTGTATCTAATTTCTTACCGCTACCTTCGCCTATAGCACGGAAAGCCTCTTCACGGCGAAGCCCCATTTCGTACATAATATTAGGTATGTCATCATAATCTGCGAAGAAGCACTCATATTGAGCGCAGGTAAAGAGATACGATTTCTCACGAATCATTTCCAACTCGTCGTGCAAAACATCAGACTTCATCGGAGGAGGCAAAGACTCCAACTTAGAAGATGACATTTGAGACTCGCCATTGTTAACGTTAGCCTCAAGTGCATAGGTACGAGCACGCAGATAAGCAGCGATTTTTTTAGGATCGTCGTAATATGTCAACTCTGACGGCAATATAGGCTTGCCTATCCTCATGACAATATGCTTATTGCATTTATTGACGAGTTCGTTAGGCAGCATTGCTGTTCCTAACATTGAGTTAAGTTTTGCTCTCTTATAGAATTTCTTTGAATTTCTTCCGTCGAAGTAAAGCGGTATGACTGGCGCACCGGATTTCTTGGCGAGTTTGGCTATAGTTACCGACCATTCGATATCTTCCGGATAATCGTTACCGTTGTATCGCGACACCTCGCCAGCCGGGAAAACGCCGAGTCCATTACCTTTTGAAAGATGTTCCATGGCAGCTTTGATACCGCCCACGCTGCTTCCCCATTCCGGGTTGTTTGTGAATGGGTTAACAGGTATAACCACATCTTTAAGGTTAGAGACGTAAGACAAGATAAAATTAACCATCACCTTAAAATCAGGACGAATCTTTGCAATAGCGTCATAAAGGATGACACCTTCAATAGCGCCAAAAGGATGATTCGCGACAACTATAAAAGGGCCCTCTTTGGGAATGGCATTAAGTTCAGCAGTGATTTCATCGTATGTCGTACCATACACATTCAACATGTGCTCTGTAAATGGCTGTCCCATCAACTCAGCCGAAGGAGCATACAATTCATTTACTTTATTTAGCTTCAACACACTCATCGCCACAGAAGCAAGTCCACGTGTAAATATATTATCCTTTCCGATAACCTTGACAAGGTCTTCTTTACTAACTAATTTTTTCATAATTCTTCAGGTAAAAAAAGCCACAGAATGATATACAAACCCAACCCTACACCAGCAAACAATATCGAAGATGCCACTATCGCTCTAACCAACACAACATCAATATCAAAATAATCTGCCAACCCGGAACATACACCGCCCAAAATTTTATTTGCAACATTCCGTTTCAATCTTTTATCTTTTCTCATAACAGATGTTTTTTTCGGGTTTCAAAGATAAAACTTTTTTAAAAACATAAAGCATTTTCCATCAAGTAATAGTTTTGTTTTTTTATTAAAATTCATTTTGCAATACCAAAAACTTTTGTTACATTTGCAAACCATAATAAAAGTAAATTTAACAACAAATCAAATAATAACAATGAAGAAGATTTTATTACTTGGAGATGAAGCCATTGCACAAGGCGCTATCGACGCTGGTCTTTCAGGTGTTTACGCTTATCCAGGCACACCTTCAACAGAGATCATGGAATTCATCCAAGGCTCAAAAGAAGCTAAAGAATTAGGCATCCGTGCCTTATGGTCAGCCAACGAAAAAACAGCGATGGAAAGCGCCATAGGCATGTCATACGCAGGCAAGCGTTCACTCGTGTGTATGAAACACGTTGGTGTTAACGTTGCAGCCGACCCATTCATCAACTCAGCAGTGACAGGCGTTAACGGCGGTATGGTTGTTTTGGCAGCCGATGACCCATCAATGCACTCATCACAAAACGAACAAGACTCACGTACCTACGCTAAGTTCGCTCTCATCCCATTGCTCGAGCCATCAAACCAACAAGAAGCTTACGACATGGCACGTTACGCTTTCGACCTCTCAGAAAAGATCGGAACTCCTGTCATGTTACGCGTCACTACACGTTTGGCTCACTCTCGCGCTGGTGTTGTATGTACAGAAAAACGCGCACAAAATGAAGTAGCTCTTCCATCAAACTTACGTCAATTCGTTTTGCTTCCTGCTATCGCTAGAAGACAATACAAGCAATTGCTCGAAAAACAAGCTGTTATGGAACAAGACAGCAACGAAAGCGGCTTCAATAAATATTTCGAAGGAACTGACAAGAAATTAGGTATCATCGCTTGCGGTTTAGCATACAACTATTTAAAAGAAAACTACAACAACGAAACCATTCCTTATCCAGTTCTCAAGATAAGCCAATATCCACTTCCAATCGCTATGATTCAAAAGATCTATGACGAATGCGACGAAATCTTAGTCATGGAAGAAGGTTATCCAATCGTTGAAGAATTATTAAAAGGTCTCTTGGCAACAGGCAAGCCAATCCACGGTCGTTTAGACGGCACATTGCCACGCGATGGAGAACTCAATCCTAACATCGCAGCTAAAGCTGTTGGCAGACCATTTGAAGTAGGCGCTCCTATTCCAGAATTAGTACAGGCTCGTCCTCCAAAATTGTGCGACGGATGTCCTCACTGGGATTCTTTCAGAGCTCTCAACGAAGCTATGTCAGGATATGAAAAAGGCAGAGTATTCGGCGACATCGGCTGCTACACACTCAGCGCTACACCTCCACTCAATTCTATCAACAGTACTGTCGATATGGGCGCAAGTATCACAATGGCTATCGGCGCTTCTGAAGCAGGTCTCTATCCAGCTGTAGCTTGTATCGGCGACTCAACATTCACACACTCAGGTATGACAGGCTTACTCGACGCTGTTAACAACAACAACAACATCGTCGTTATGATCCTCGACAACTCAACAACAGGTATGACAGGCGGTCAAAAATCTTCAGCAGAAGGTCGCCTCGAAAGCATCTGTAAAGGTTTAGGCGTTGACCCAGATCACGTAAGAGTTATCAAACCTCTTCCAAACCAACACGAAATCAATGTTCAAGTCATTAAAGAAGAGTTGGCTTACGAAGGCGTATCAGTCATCATCCCACGTCGTGAATGTATCCAGACATTAAGCAGAAAGATGCGTGCTAAGAAAGCAAATTAATTAACTTTAAATAAAAGATAATCATGAAAAAAGATATTATATTAGCAGGTGTTGGCGGTCAAGGTATCCTCAGTATCGCTTCATGTATAGGCATCGCTGCTGTAGAGAAAAACATGTATCTCAAACAAGCTGAAGTTCACGGCATGAGCCAAAGAGGCGGCGACGTTCAGTCACACCTCCGCATCTCTGACAACGAAATAGCTTCCGACTTGATTCCAGAAGGCAAAGCAGACCTCATCATCTCTGTAGAGCCAATGGAAGCCCTCCGTTACTTACCAATGCTCGCTAAAGACGGCGTTATCATCACAGCTAAAGCTCCTTTCATCAACATCGACAATTATCCAGAAGTTGAAACTGTTTACGCTGAATTAAATAAACATAACGCTATCATCATCGACGCTGACGAATTAGCAAAAGAATGTGGCAATGTACGCGCAGCTAACATGGTAATATTCGGCGCAGCTGTTCCTTTCCTCGGCTTCGAAATGGAAACAATAGAAAACAGTATCCGTGAACAATTCGGCAAAAAAGGTGAAGAAGTCGTTTCTCTCAACCTCAAAGCAGTTGAAGCAGGATACAAACAAGCATTAAATAAATAATGTAAAAACATATTAAGACAAGAGATGGAGAAATCTGTCTCTTGTCTTTTATTAATTCATAATGCATAGCATAATTCATAATGCATAATTAAATGTAGAGGAGCAAATCTCTAAAAAATATTCAAGATGAAATTCCGTGAAATAATCGCTCATTGCTCACAACTCACAGCTCACAGCTTATTGTTAATTGTTTTAAGCTTATTCTTATTTTCCTGCGGCAATAACGATAATGCCGAAAATAAAGAAAGTAAAAAGCATAAAGAACCAGAATTTCTTTACGGAATTTGCATTGACAACTACGATGTTCGTATTGACACAATTAGAAAGAATCAATTTCTTTCAAACATAATGTTAAAACAGAATGTCGATTACAACACCATCACTCATATAGAGAAAAACCACAGAAAGACATTCGACATCAGAAAGATAAAACCAGGACAGAAGCACACCTTTTTAATAAGTCGCGACAGCATCGCACAAGCTGTCTTCTGGATTTATGAAATCAATAAAATAGACTACGCAGTCTTCAGCCTCACCGACTCGCTCAACGCTTGGATTGGACACAAAGAAGTTACGACGAAGATAGAAACCATAGAAGGCACCATCGAGTCTTCATTATGGAACGCTGTTGCAGCGACAGGAGGCGACCAAAACATAACAATGGAATTATCAGACATATACCAATGGACAGTGGATTTCTTCGGCATACAACCAGGCGATGCATTCAAAGTGGTATATGAAAACAGATATATAAAAGACGAATGTATCGGCATGGGCAAAATTCTCGCCTCTTATCTTAACAACGCAGGCTCTGAACATTATGCCTATTATTTCGAACAAAACGGCAAAGGCGAATACTTCGACAAAGAAGGCGCTAACCTTCGCAAGGCTTTCTTGAAAGCTCCGCTCAACTATCGCCGCATCAGTTCAACATTCTCAAATGCAAGAAAACATCCAGTCACTAAAGTCGTACGACCACATCATGGAGTTGATTACGCTGCGCCTACAGGAACACCTGTCGTTACCATCGGCGACGGCACTGTCATCGAAAAAGGCTGGGACAAAAAAGGCGGAGGCAATTACATAAAAATCAAACATAACAGCACTTACACGACCACTTACATGCACCTCAACGGCTTTGCAAAAGGCATACAAAAAGGAAGTAAAGTCAAACAAGGACAGCTCATCGGTTATGTTGGAAGCACCGGCATGTCAACAGGTCCACACTTGGATTTCAGATTAAACAAAAATGGAAAATACATCAACCCATTAACTTTTGAATCGCCATCCTCTGAACCAGTGAGCGAAGAGAATAAAGTGGCATTTGAGGAAGTGATGAGCAAGTATGAGATTTGATTGTTCCTCGAGAAATTCTCCACGGATCTCACGGATCTTCACGAAGTTTTTTGTGTCTATTTACAATTAATGAATTAGATCTCTATTTCCCGTAATTCTGGATATAAATCCAAATACATATTTCGTAAAGGGAGACTTAACACAAAGCATACATCATTCATTGAAATAGAATAATCTTTTTCAACACCATCTAGGATAACCTTACGCGGAGAACTATTGTACACCCAATTTTTCATCCCAATAAACATATCATTATCAATGAGACTGACAATAACCTCAAGAGCAGATTCTTCAACGTCAAGTGCAGTCTTCGGTGCTTTATTATCAATACCTTGGATGAGTATATCTTTATTTTTATCTAAAAACTCCTTACCTTTAATATCTGCATATAATTTTTCCCCAGCTTCATTAAGTTCCCTTGGACTATGTTTTTTAGAAAAAACATTCTCAACATCAGTATCCTTCACTGTAAGATAAGTTCGTATCGCAACTAATTCTTGCTTAATCTCATTAATATCATACCTTAAACGAGGTAATTCTTTTACCGCTTCCTCTGTTTCCACAATACGATGATATAAATCGTCATGTTTTGAACATGGTAATTCTTTTATTGTATCTTCAACTTTTTCAAAACGATGATACCATCTAGACAAAAGCCATACAACAACTGCTGTAATAACAATAATAATAAACGCCGGCCACCTTTCCACCAAATAACTCAAAATAGCATCCATAATCTTTCCTCCTTCTTCTATTATAATCTAACATCCTTACAAAATTATATCTTATTTTGAATATCAGTATATATTTTTCATAAAAAGTTTTAAACAAAATCAAGAAAATCAAAAAACAAGACAATTTTTAAGATTATATGTTAATTTATTTTTTGAGTTTAAAAAAAGCAGAATCATTTCCGCCCAAAACAAAAAGAAAAAATTACAATAATAAATTTTCAACGACCTCGTTTATGTGTAAAAGAAACTTTAAAATTTTCATTAAATCATCATTATTATTATGACATTCTTTTCAATATTAAAGTACACCTTTATTACATTACTCTCCTTATTTGTTATCTTCTTTTTTCTTGTTTTTTTACATATCGAATATTCTCACAGCATACAACTAAGAAACATGAAAAACAAACTTAATAATATTCCTAATGTTGAAGTCATAGACATTTGGGGTCATAAAGACATTACTTTAGAAGAAATAACTGCAAGATTAAGAGTTTGTGATACAAATGAAATTGTCATGGCTAATCTTAGCAAAGACGTATTCAATTATCCTGAAGATGTCTTTATTAATGAAATCAACGGATATTCTTTTATTGTTTATCAGGCTGATTGCGGATATTTTAACCTTGGAACAAAAAGTCCATTACATAAAGATTTCGGATTGACTTTTTACAGTCCTGAAGATGTTATCCAAAACATAGATTCTATATACAACTTCGTCAAAAGTTTGAAAGTTTATCCAGAAATAAATTATTTCTGCGACACTACCGCAAAAACAGAAATGTATCTACATGTAATAAATGAAAAATCAAAAGACGTTGACCCTTTATTTTCATTATTCAACATAAAGGAAAAAATAGAATTTGCTAATACTTTAGAATGGAAATATAGATAAAAAAAACCTCAAAATTCCTGAATTCCAGAAATTTCGAGGCTTTAACTTGTTGTCTTGTTGTCTTGTAGTCTTGTTGTCTTCTCACTCCACCATCTTCTTCACCGCAACAAGGTTCTTTCCTTCTTGCAATGCTGCTCTTACCTTAGCGATGCCTTTAACAACATAGAACTTGCCATCTCTTTTTTCTATTTCAATGTCATCTGAAGCATCAGTTGCTGTTTCATTTTCAATGATGAGGTTCTTTGGAGAAAGCAATATTCTGTCGTATTCCTCACCTTGTTCAAAGGCTCTGAAATTGCTTAAAACAGCATCATTGACTTCATCTTTTGTAGCGTGACTTGTGTCAATAATGAAATCGTAATTGCTGTAGTTGTTGATATCGATATTATAGAAAGTCTTGTATCTCAACACTTCGCTTTCTCTTCTCTCGATGATTTCTTTCTTGGCGGTCGCCATATCGGAATATGATTCACTGACGCGACCTTTGTCGTTGAAGATACGTTCTGTTGCTGTATCGACATCGACGTACATATAGATTTTGAATGACTTAGGCACGAAATACCAAGCGAGGCGTGAATCGAAGATGATGTTTTCTTCTTTCTCGCCCATCTCCTTAATGGTATCATCGACCATATTGTCATACTTAGGATTACTTTCAATAAACTGATTAAATTCTTTTGCCGACATTCCGTGTTGCTCAGCCAATCTCCTGAAAATCAATCCTGCTGATTCTATTCTATAGTTAATATTATTTATCAAATGATTGGCGACAGTACTTTTGCCACTTCCCAAATCGCCGGCTATCGTAATATTAATCATCTTTATTTTGTTTTTAAATTTTATTTTTCAACATTAGATATGTCTGTCACTTCGTCAATTAACTTTTTATTTAATGTGACAAACACTTTTAAAGGAGCCATGACAATTACCATCATCACTTCAAGAAAATATATCAACCATACATGATCATTAGATGTAAAAAGTTGATACACAAGAAGTATTATTGTAAATATCATGAACATATACTTTCCGTATCTTTTTCGTCTGAAAAGGAAAATCAGACTCACGACTACCATCCCGACTATAAACCATAAAACAGCTGACATAAACATTGTTTTGAACAAGGTTTCTTCGGAATATGCCGGGTCATAAACGCTTCTGTAGAAGAAGCCAAAAACAGTAAGAAGCAAGAAATACAACGAATAAAACGTAATAGCGAATGTGCCGACAAGTTTGACACCTAATGTCAGCTTTCTTCCTCTAATAAAAATATCCGGTAATTCTTGTTTCTTCTTTATCATTTCATAACTTTTTTATAATGAGAGAAATACATCATTACAAACAAGGCTGTCCACAAAATAGGACCGAATGGGAATCCACCTCCAATTTTACTTACTACACATATTGATGTCGCAATAAGCATCAAAATTTGAGCGATTGCATAGACATGGAAACCTCTTTTTTGTAATTTCCACATCATCAATACACCTACGAATGATGCGATAAATAAAACCATCTCGATGAAATAATAACCTCTGCCTACAGAGAATGCCAAGGCTGAAGCTTCTGCCATCGTTTCCCAACTATCGCCCATCTGTTCTGCCATATCTGCAAACATCCCTTCTCCATTTCTCATCTGTTCAAAAACATTTTGAAAAGTATCATAAAATGCAAAAGAAATGAAATTAACTATACCATTATAAACAGCATTAATGAACGATAAAATACATATTACCGTTAACATCTCCGGTCTTTTAGCTGGTTCTTCCTGTTCTATATTGTAATCTTCTTGATATTCCATATTATTAAAGTTTAAAGGCTAATGACTAAAGGCTAAAGGTATGAGTCTTTGTTTATGTTTTTGTGTTAAAGTTAGGAATTGAAAGAAATTCCCTCAACTCCTAACTCCAAACTCCTAATTATATTTCAACATTGTATTGTTGTAAGAAGTTCACTGACTTAGCTATTTCTGTGTACATAACTTTGTCAGTCTTAACAAATTCAACGTGTTTGCGATATTCAGCCACGAATGCTTCGATTGCTTCTGATGACTTGAGAGGTCTTCTGAAGTCTAAAGCTTGTGCTGCGTTGAACAATTCGATAGCGAGAACTCTTTCCAAGTTGTCAGCTACACGTAATGCTTTTGTTGCAGCGTTAGCACCCATACTTACGTGGTCTTCTTGACCTTGTGATGACTCGATGCTATCGACTGATGCTGGAGAACATAATTGTTTGCTTTGGCTTACAATTGAAGCTGCTGCATATTGAGGAATCATGAAACCTGAGTTGAGACCTGGTTCTGCTACCAAGAATGAAGGAAGCTCGCGTTTGCCGCCGATGAGTTGATAAACTCTTCTTTCACTGATGTTGCCGAGTTCTGCCATTGCTATTGCTAAGAAATCTAATGTGATAGCGAGTGGCTGACCATGGAAGTTACCTGCTGAGATAACTAAATCTTCATCTGGGAAAATTGTTGGGTTGTCGGTAACAGCATTGATTTCATTCATAAAGACAGAAGCTACATATTTGATAGCGTCTTTTGATGCACCGTGTACTTGTGGGATGCAGCGGAATGAATAAGGATCTTGTACGTGTTTCTTTTCACGAGCAATCAATTCACTGCCTTTTAATAAGTTACGGAATCTTTCAGCTGTCTTGATTTGTCCTTCGTGATGACGGATTTGGTGTACTTGATCGAAGAATGGCTCGATACGGCCGTCGAAAGCGTCTAATGAAACAGCACCGATGAGGTCGGCGAGATATGAGAGACGGAAAGCCTTGAGCAATACGTAAGTACCGTATGAGCTCATGAATTGAGTACCGTTGAGAAGTGCCAAACCTTCTTTTGATTGGAGTGTGATAGGTTCCCAACCGAATTCTTTCATCACTACTTCAGCAGGAACGATTTCTCCTTTGTAATGTACTTCACCTAAACCGAGTAAAGGTAACATCAAGTTTGCCAATGGTGCCAAGTCGCCTGATGCTCCGAGTGAACCTTGGTTATAAACAACTGGAAGAACGTCGTTATTAAAGAAATCGATGAGACGTTGAACTGTAATAACTTGAACGCCTGAGTTACCGTATGACAAGCTTTGGACTTTCAATAAAATCATGATGCGGATGATTTCTTTTGGTACAAATTCGCCTGTACCGCAAGCGTGTGACATCACGAGGTTCTTTTGAAGAGTGCTGAGGTCTTCTTTAGAGATGTTGTGATTGCACAATGAACCGAAACCTGTTGTGATACCATAGATTGGAGTTGTCTGTGTCTCCATCTTCTTGTCTAAATAGTCACGGCATTTTTGAATGCGAGCCTTAGCGTCTTCTGACAAAGCGAGTTTATAACCTTTTGTGATAATTTCATTAACTCTTTCAAATGTTAATGTTTCTGCTGAAATATAATGTGTGTTCATTTGTGATATTATTATTTGATTATTTCAATTAAATTTTCTGCTGATATTTTTTCCTGACGTCCTTCTTTCATGAATTTGACGGTGAATGTCTTGTTATTCATTTCGTCTTCACCTGCCATGACCACAACTGGTATTCCGCGTTGGTCGGCGTATTTCATTTGTTTTTGAAGTTTTGCTGAGTCAGGATATATTTCTGCGTTGATGCCATTTCTTCTAAGTTGTTGGAGATATGGCAAGCAATAACGTTCTTCTTTTGGACCGAAGTTGAGGAATATGACTTCTGTGATGTCACCGTTCTTTTCTGGGAAGAGGTTCAACTCTGTGAGAACGTCGTAGATACGGTCAGCGCCGAAGCTGATGCCGACGCCAGAGACGCCTTGCAATCCGAAGATGCCGGTGAGGTTGTCGTAACGACCGCCGCCCGAGATACTGCCCATCGCCACGTCTTTAGCCTTAACCTCAAAGATAGCTCCTGTGTAATAATTCAATCCGCGAGCGAGAGTAAGGTCGAGTTCATATTCGATGCCGACGTTCATATCGTCGATATAGTCGAATAAAGTCTCGAGTTCTTCGATGCCCTTCTCTCCCACTTCGATGCCGCTCATCAACGATTTAAGCTGAGCGAATTTCTCGCGAGCGTCACCTTTCATGAAGAGTATTGGCTGCAACTTCTCTATCGCTGTCGCGTCCAATCCTTTTTGTGCAAGTTCTGCATTGACAGCGTCGATGCCGATTTTATCGAGCTTGTCGATAGCGACAGTGATGTCAACAAGAGCGTCAGGCTTGCCGATATATTCCGCTATACCAGCGAGAACTTTACGATTATTTATTTTCAATACAACGTTAATCTTCAAAGCATTGAAAACCTCGTCAACTATCTGAACAAGTTCTGCCTCGTTGAGGATTGAGTTGCTTCCGACGATGTCAACGTCGCATTGATAGAACTCACGGTAGCGACCTTTCTGTGGACGGTCGGCACGCCATACCGGCTGAATCTGATAACGACGGAACGGGAATGCTATCTGGTCGCGATATTGAACCACGAAACGTGCGAATGGCACGGTGAGGTCATAACGGAGACCTTTCTCGCAAATCTTGCCTGCGATTTTTTCAGATTGAAGAACTTCGCCATTCTGTTCTACACCCGACAAGAAATCGCCCGAGTTGAGGATACGGAATAAAAGCTTGTCGCCTTCTTCTCCGTATTTTCCGAGAAGAGTTGAGAGATTCTCCATTGATGGAGTCTCAATAGGTTGAAAACCAAAACGTTTAAAAACGGTTTTTATAGTATCGAAAATATAATTACGACGGACCATGACTTCAGGCAAGAAGTCACGAGTTCCTTTCGGTATTGAAGGTTTCTGAGCCATTTGTTAAATTTTAATTAAAACGTACAAAGATAATAAAAAGACTAAAGGCTAAAGACGAATGACAAAAGATTTTTTTGCTATAAGCTGTGAGCTGTATGCAAAAACACTCATAACTCATAGTTCGAAGCCAAGCAAAGAATCTTCAATGTTCAAAAGGCAACAGCTTTGGTTCTTAGTTCGGTATTGCGTTAGGGATTGAAGCGGCATCCTTTTGGAGACGGAAGCTGGAGACGGAGGCGGAAGCGAAGGCGGAAAAAGATATAGCGGAAAGCCCGACGGCGGAGCCGGAACGCCCAAGACAATAAAATTAAAAAATGCGATATGCATTGCCGATAGCAAGGATGTCAATTCTGTTCTTATATACACTCGACCAAAAAGCAAGGAACCCAATCCATTATGCTATATGAAAGCTGGCGGACTAAAGATGTTTTTCAAGTTAGGATTACGAAATAGCTAATATTTAATAAAAAAAGACATCGTCGTGATGTCTTTTTATTAAATTATCATTTATGATCATGGTCTATTTCATCTGCTTTCTTTTTCAAGACCGGACGTATTGAACATCCATAATAACGATTGCCATAATACGGGCACAATGTATAAGAGCTTTCAAAATGAAGCAACAGCGACTGATCATTCCATTCTGCAGGTGTTGAACTCCAATAGTGACCAAAAAAGTTACCAGCCTGAATATCGCCATATTCTCCGTCGTGATAACCAGCTGCAGGTAAGAAAATATAATTACCATTTGGTCCAGTAATCAAATATCCGTTAGTTCCATGTGAAGTCTTCATAGGTTCAAACTTACATTCATTAAACAACTCCATTTGTTCTGCGTAAGTTGGCATTCTCCATTCTGGTCCCCAAATTGCAGTAGCGGCATCATAATTCTTATTACCAGAAATGTCTCCATTACTTTCAGGGAGGACTTCTTTCATATTCAAATAGAGTGTTGCACTATTATTAATTTTATAAGTATCTTTTGTTTTTATTTCGCCCCATGCGTAATATTCTCCATATTCGTATAATGTATCGGCACCAATGTTTTTAGTTGCCCACAAAGTACCTGATGTCAAGCCTAAGTCAACATAGTGATGGAAATGGCCATCATGTTCCACATCGCCACTTGACACGACAGACCATGGCAGAGCTAATTTTGTTTTACCATCTGGAGCTGTATGGTAATATAAGTTACTTGCTTTTATTTCATCATAGATAATGCACTCATAAACTTTATAATTTTTTGCATCATCATTAAGACTTGTCTTTTCCTCATACCTTATTTCTGTATTTTCTTCAGCGTTAGGGAACACTGCCACATAAGATATTCCTTTTGCTCTTTCAACTTGTATTTTAGCATGAATGTCTTCTACAACATCTATTTCAAATCTATCGCTATCTCCATTATATTCCAAAGAATATTCTGTACCAATTATAGCATCGCCATATAATTCATCAACGTTTTCCAAATCTAACATCAATATAGCAATCTGGTTTTTCAAAGTACCAATAAGACCTAATGTAATATCACCGTTTCCGTTTGTCAATGTTGGGATAACGCTTGCTTTAGCGATATGGTTGTAACCAAAAGTTTCAAGGCGACCGCTTTGTTTTCCCATACTACCTTTTATACTGTTGTTTTCAAATTTATATGTCATATTGGAAGGGCTTTGATGTGAGTGTCCGAAATACCACACATCGTATTCTTCGCCATCATTGATGAGTCCGGCTGTTACTTCACCCTCGAATGTCAAAACAGCAGGATTACCTTGAGCAAAGTTTTCCAATCTTACCAGCTGTGGGTTGCTACCATGTATTGCCAAATAGACACATTCCGAACCATTACTCCAATTCACGCTGCCATCTTCAAGCAAATTAGTAAAATCGGAGCGACCACTTTTGTTAATAGGAATTTCACATGTCACCTTAACTATTCTTGTTTCATTACCATTGCCTCCATCTGGAGCCGGCTTGCATTGAGTAAAACCTAATACCATCAACGCAATAAAAATTATAAAGTACTTTTTCATTATTTATTTCCCTTTCTTTTTTTGTTAATCAAATAAAAAAATCCCGTGGCTGCCATCATTATAACGCCATTTCCAACACAGACATCATTGTTGCTGTTACCAGTAAAGCCTTGGAAATCCAAGCCTTTATAATTATTGAAACCCTGTCCATAAAAGTCCATGAACGCCAATCCGCTCATATCTTCGCTTCTCTGGCTGAGTTCATAGGTAAAGAAAGCATCTGTCTGAGTTCCTACTTGAATATCTGTCGGAACATCTGTCGGAATACCTATCAAAACATTTGTTTGAATGTCAATTGGAATATCTGTATGAATATCTGTTTGGGCATTCATACTTATTCCCAAAAACAACGTAAGATTTAACAATGTGACTAAAATTACTTTTCTTTTCATTTCTATAATTTTTATGCTAAAATACGATATGATACAATATCATTTAACAAAGTGAAATAGCACACTTTGTACATATTTTTCAAATAAAGCAAATCGGAAATAGTTTTTGGTCCTACACCATGTATTATTTTTCTAAGGTATGATAAAACAATAGATGTCAATATGTTAGCATTCAAACTAACATTATTTTTTTCTTCTTTAACTTGTATAATTTTACTTGACATACCACTGTTTAAAAAGAGCCGCAAAATTAAGTCTTTTTTCAACAAAATACAAAACTAAAATCATAAAAAATCACATTAATATTTATGAGGTTTTCTACAAATTCTGCGTTTTAAATGAACTTAAACAATAACAACAAAAACTTTTGCGTGTATCATGTTTTTTATTAGCATTTTTTGAAAAAAAATTATGCTTAAATAAGCAATAGTCGAAAAAAAAAGGCGCAAAGAATAAAACTCTGCGCCTTCATGTCTTCTGTACTTATGTTTTTTTATTTCTTAACAAAACGTCTTGTTATCACTTCATTTCCCTTATTGACATTAACGAAATAAACACCTGCGTTTAATTCTGAAATATCAATTCCTACATTGCTATAAACACCTTCATAAACAACAACGCCATTCATTGCGACAACGCTTACTTTTTCAATTTTTTCATCGCTTGAAATGACGAGCTGATTTTCTGCAGGATTAGGATAAACATCAAAAGAGACAGTATTTTCCGCAATTGAAACGCCATCTGATGTCAATTCAACATTGTCGATTCTGATGCCATTAGCGGTAAAGCCATTACAATCGTAGTGGAGGAATCCGATATACATATTCTTACCGGCGAACTCGCTGAGGTCGATGTATTCTTCTCCCCACTTGCCGTCGGCATTAGGTTCTGTGTATCTCTTGCTCCACACCACGTAGAAATTTATTCCGTTTTCTGAGACAATCACGCCGAAGTTTTCTTCATAATAAACCAAGTCTGACTGACAATGAAAGAAATGCAGTTTTGATGTTTCAGTAATCAAATATGCCTTATCTGTATAAATATAATTTTCAGGTGTAAGTTCTCCGCTATTATAACATGAAGAATATATTCCGTAAGAGGCATCCATACCGCCAGATACTGTTGAATTATGCAATTCCCATTGATGACCGTCGCCGTCAGCGTCATAACCCATCCAACCGTCGAACGAGTTGTCGTTAAAATCGTAAGAGAATGTTGTTTCCTGTGCATTAGCTGTCATCATCAAGCCAAAGACGCAGCATAATGTGATAAGTAAAATTCTTTTCATAGTATTAAATTTTAGTTAGTAATTTGAATCATGACAAAGATATGATTTTTTTATAACTCACAAACTTGTAAATAAAAAAAAGCTAAAGATTTTTCAACCTTTAGCCTTTTGTCTTTATTTTTTATTTTTATTATAAACCTAATTTTGCTTTAACATCAGCTGTGATGTCTATTGCGTTTTCGCCAATATAAACAACTACGCCAGCTGTTTTGTCCAAAATGTAAGTAAATCCTTTTTCTTGACCTACTGCATTAACAGCGTTTTGAACTTTTTCGATAATTGGGTTCAACAACTCGACTTGTTTAGCTTGCAATGCCATATCAGCGCTGCCTTGGAATTCTTGGATTCTTGTTTCGAGGTCGATTATTTCTTTCTCTTTTGATTGACGGATCAAGTTAGACATTGTAGCTTGATTAGCTTGGTAGTCTTGGAGTTTATTTTGATATTCAGCTGCCATTGCTTGTAATTCAGCTTGTAATTCAGCAGCGTAAGCTTGGAGGTCTTGTTCAACTTTTGCTGTTTCTGGCATGATTTGCATGATTGAGCCTGAGTCAACGTGACCGATTTTTACTGATTGAGCATTAACGCCATAACCAATACCCATTGTTAATACAATAGCGAAAAATAACTTAACTAATTTTTTCATTTTTATAATTTTTTATTGTTCAATTTTCTTTTGCAAAGATACACAATTTAGTTTTAACACACAAATATTATGTAAGTCTTATATCATTTACCGCCTTTTTTTCTATCTTCACGACGAACAGTTTGCATCACATTTCCTATTTCGTCGAGCACATCATCGCTGATGTCATTTTTTTCGTTACAATAAAGCATTGTTGTTCCGGAAGCTTTATCAAACACGAATGCGTAGTTTTTAGTAAGAGCTATCTGATTTATAGCGTTATACACTTTTTCTTGAATTGGCTGTACGAGTTCAGCACGTTTTGTATATAACTCACCTTCAGGTCCGTAATATTGCAGTCTAAGAGCTTCTGCTTCTTGGCGTTTTGCTGTTATAGCATCTTTTTTCTTTCTTTTTTGGTCTTCAGAAAGAAGCACAGATTCTGATTGATATTCTCTGTCCATTTCTTGAGCTTCCTGGAAGAGTTCAGTGATTTCTTTTTCCCATTTTTTTGAGAGTTGATTTATCTCTTCTTGAGCGTCACCATATTCAGGAATATTTTCTAAAATATAATCTGAATCGACGTATGCTATTCTTTGATTTTGTTGAGCATTAACAGATGTCATTCCTAAGAACATCATAAATGCAAATAATAAGATTGATGTTTTTGTTTTCATATTCTAATATTTTTAATGTTATACATTGTTAATTCTTAATTGTTCATTATGAATTATGAATTGTGAATTATGAATTAGTCAATAGAGCCTCCGATTGAGAAGTGGAACTGGCTCTTGTTTGCTCCGCTTATGCCAGGAATATCGTCGAATCCATAACCCCAGTCGATGCCGAGCATACCGAACATCGGCAAGTAGATGCGGAGGCCAAGTCCTGCTGAACGATAGACATCAAAAGGATTGAAGTTTTGAACACCGAACCAGTCGTTACCAGCTTCCACGAAACCGAGTGCATAAATTGTAGCTGTCGGGTTAAGAGAAAGCGGATATCTCAATTCCATAGTATATTTTGTAAATATATTACCGCCGAAGTTTTCATCTATATAATAATAAGGTGTAAGTTTTTCGTTTCCATAACCACGCATACCTATGATTTCTCTACCGTCGAAGTTATAGTTAGACAATCCGTCGCCACCGAGATAGAATCTTTGGAATGGAGTGATTCCAATATTTTGGTTATAGCAGCCGAGGAATCCGAAACGGACTCTTGTCATAAGGACGAGTTTATCATAAACCTCAGTGTACCATGCAAGTTTGAATTTCCATTTATGGAATTCAACCCAACGATACATCATATCTTCTCTTTTGGCTCTGTTTTCTTCACCTGGATAGAGTTCGTTATAATCTTTATCAGAGAATGCTGAATAAGGAGGTGTCAATTCAAGAGAAAGCACCAATTCAGAACCATAACGAGGATAAATAGGCTGACTTACTGAGTTACGTCCTACGCTTATGTTGTAACTAATAACATTGAAATGACCATTACCTGAACCGAAATTAAATATAGAAGAATAATTGTTCAATTTATAACGCATCAAGTTAATTCCATGATAAACAGTGAAATAATCATCAGGCCATGACAAGCGTTTACCGAGTCCGAAAGAGAGACCTGTTGTTTTAAATGTTCCATAATTTACACTTTCTCTTTCGTATGGTGTTGCGTATGTTGAATGATATAATGAAGACGTGAATGAATTAGGTTTCTTTCCACCGAGCCAAGGTTCTGTGAAAGAAAGGCCGTAGTAGAGATATTGTGTTCCGTATGTCTGTACTCTCAAAGAAAGTTTTTGACCGTCACCGCCTGGTATTGGAGTCCAAGCGTCTTTGTTGAACATTTTTTTAAATGAGAAGTTATTGAGTGTCAATCCGAGAGTAAGGATAAGGCTGTTATAGCCCCAACCTGCGGAAAGTTCTATTTGGTCTGAGCTTGTCTCTTCCACTACGTATTCAATATCTACTGTTCCGTCTGATGGATCAGGTTTAATATCAGGATTCAAAGTCTCAGCATTGAAATATCCCAAAGCTGCGAGTTCTCTTGTTGTTCTTATGACATCGCTTCTGCTGAAGAGCTGACCTGGTTTTGTGTACATCTCACGAATCACGACATGGTCATTGGTTTTTGTATTACCCTTAACCGATACTTTTCCGATTGTAGCCTGGTCTCCTTCAAACATTCTTATTTCCAAGTCGATGGAATCATTTTCTACTCTAACTTCAATAGGATTGACTTGGAAGAAGAGGTAACCATCGTCCATATAGATAGAGCTGATGTCATATCCACCTTCGTTATATTGAAGGTTTGTTTGGAGCAATTCTTTGTTATATACGTCGCCTTTGTGAATACCGAGCACTTTGTTAAGAAGTGTTGTGTCATATTTAGTATTTCCGACCCAGATGATGTCGCGGAAATAATATTTATTGCCTTCATCAATATTGATTGTGATACCGAGGTTTTTATCGTCTATTCTATAAACTGAATCGCTTATGATACGAGCGTCGCGGTAGCCATCTTGATTATATTTAGCGATGATATTCAATTTATCATCTTCAAAGTTACTTTCAAGATATTTAGAGCCTTTGAAGATACGAGGGCGATAATTGTCAAAGAAATAATTTGTAATTTTTGTAAAACCATCTTTTGGTTTAAGTCTGACAAAATCCCATGTAGCATCTATTACTGTTGGAGCGAGAGGGTTGAGAGGGTCGAAATTTCCTTTCACTTTCGTCTCTTTCATCGCCTTACGCAACTGATTGTCTGTAAGTTCCTCATTACCATTGATAACTATTTCAGAGATACGTACTTTGGGTCCTTTTTCTATATCAAGAATCAAGTTAACATAATTGTCACGAGTTGTATCGTTTTCAGCCTTGACATCTACCTCTACATTATGGAATCCTTTGTCAAAATAATAATCTTCAATGATTCTTCTTGTTTTGGTATAAGTATGTTCTGTAGCGACATCGCCTCTGGTGAGGTTAATTTTCTTTCTAAGTTCATCTGCTTCGGATTTTTTGACGCCTTTGAAAGAGAATTTAGATATACGAGGACGTTCTTTCAGGTCGATATTAAGAAATATTTTTCTTCCTATTTTTGTTGTACAAGTTATTGAAACATCTTCAAACAGACCTTGTTCCCATAATTTTCTGATTGCATTGGTGATTTTATCGCCCGGCACATCAATCATCTCGCCAGGCTGAAGTCCTGAAATCATAACAAGGACCTGAGGATCCAAATACTTCACTCCTGTTACGGTAACACCACCTATCTCATATTCTCGAGGCAGGGAATAATCGATTTCAGACATATCATTACCCACCTGAATCTGAGCGTTGACATTGATGCTGAATGTCAAAAACAAACCCAACACGAGTAATAATTTGTTAATATTTTTATGTATCATTACTTATTCTCTTTTAATTGTTCACTTGTTTTACCAAATCTACGTTCACGATTTTGATAATCGACGATAGCCGCATACAAATCTTCTTTGCCGAAGTCTGGCCAGAATTTTTCTGTAAAATAAAATTCAGAATACGCAAGTTGCCATAACAAGAAATTACTTATTCTTTCTTCGCCGCTTGTTCTGATAAGCAATTCTGGGTCAGGCATATCATTAGTGCTCAAGAAATCAGAAAAACATTTCTCGTCAATTTGTTCAATATTGATTTCGCCAGATTTCACCTTTTCAGCTATTTTCTTAGCTGCTTGTGCAATTTCCCATCTGCCAGAATAGCTAAGACATAGTGTCAAAGTCATTCTGTCATTGTTTTTGGTTTCATCGATGGTTTTCATCAAGGCTTCATAATTGCTCTTTGGAAGTCTTTCCAAATCGCCTATAGCATTAAGGCGTATGTTATTATTGTTCAAAGTTTTAAGCTCTTCCGACATTGTCTTTGACAACAATCTCATAAGAGCATCGACTTCAAATTGAGAACGGTTCCAGTTTTCGGTAGAGAATGCGTATAAGGTAAGATATTTAACTCCGAGTTCTGCGCAGGCCTCAGATGCAGCACGAACTGCACCTACACCATTTTGATGTCCGAAGACTCTCAACTTACCTTGCTCTTTTGCCCAACGTCCATTGCCATCCATGATTATGGCAATATGCTGAGGCAGTCTCTCTATATTTATTTTTTCTTTTAAACTATTCATCGTCATGAATCAAATTTTTATACCTGAATGACAAATTTCTCTTCTTGGAAGATTAAATCTGTAAACTATTGAAAATTCTAATGTTCCAAACCAATCATTGTTATATCCGAATCCATGCCATTTTTTACCAGCGCCATTACCTCTCTGCATTCCAGGCTCATATGAGCCTGAAGGGTCGGTGTAATCCACGCCTTCCACAACGGCTGAAGTTTCTGGATATAATCCGCTTACATCATCAATATAATCTGTAAAAGTCTTATGCATTCTCCATTCCAAAGTCATTCCCAATCTGCTTGTCATGCTATATTTCAAGCCAACGCCAAAAGGAATAGAAACACTGTATAAGTCGTAATAATCCGGTATCTTATTACCATCATTATCAAGCATATACTCGCCTTTATCATTCATTTGAAAATTACCTTCTGTATTCAAAGGCTGTAATTCATTTCCATTATAATCGCATGGATTAAAATTAAACACAGAAATACCTGCAAAGATATAAGGAGTTATATAATCACGGTTGCTGCCTGTCCAATAGTCAAAAAAATTAAATTCAGCTAAGAAAGCGAAATCATTGACTTTACTTGTGAAATTCAAGTCACGTTCCGGTCTAAAACCTATTGTTGCATCATCTGCTTTTAAATTTAAATGTGAATACTGCAATCTGAAAGCCCAACGAAAATTATCATAATATCTCACAACGACGGGGCTGAAGTCAATATCTGGCTGGCGAAAATGTCCACCTGGATTTATATCACCGATATAATAAGACAAACCTGCCGATGCTCCCACTTCAACTATCTGAGCTTTAGACTTTTGCGGCATTCCGCATAAAAACACTAACAAGAAAATTATCGTTAAAAAAATGCTTTTTTTCATCAATTTATTCACTTTTCCCCTTTATTTTTCAACACTAAAAAACTAATTCTTCAAGAATCTACAAAATTACGATAAATTTGTTAATTTATTATATATAACAAGAAATTAATTTCTCAAATCATTTCCCCAAAGTAATTTTTTTCTTATTGTCTCGAAAAAATTTTTACCTGGCATTTTCACCATGTTAAACGTGAAGTCTGTTTTTCTGATATCAATATTCATGGATTTGTCGGCCGGCACGATACGAGAATCCAAGCCGAGAGCAAAAGCATCACATCTTCCACCAACTTTTATCTTAACCTTGCTTGTATCAGGAATAACGACAGGACGCACACTTAAATTATGCGCAGCGATAGGCGTTATCAAAAAGCTGTCGGCATTAGGAGTCATGATTGGTCCGCCTACGCTCATCGAATAAGCCGTAGAACCTGTTGGTGTCGCCAAAATTATTCCATCAGCCCAATATGTATTAAGCAACATATCATCGATATAAACCTCTACAACTATCAGAGAACCATTATCTTTACGGCAAATGCTGATTTCATTCAAAGCATAATTAATTCCATTGAAAACATTTTCCGAATCATTGATTTGAATTAATGAACGTTTTTCGATTTCATAATTTCCTGCAATGATATTTTTCACTGCTTCCGCCGACTCCTGCGGAGAGACGCTCGCCAAAAAGCCAAGCGTTCCGGTATTGATTCCAAGCACCGGTATTCCACTGTCTTTGATTAAAGGAACTGAATCTAAAATAGTACCGTCGCCACCAAATGAAAACATCACATCAATCTGATTCTTAATATCTTCCGCCTTATTAAAAAAATGCACTTCATAAGTCTCATCAAAACAATGTTTTATATCATTCCAAAAAGGTTCATAAATCATTATGTCAATATCAGATTCTTTCAGAAGACACAAAACATCACGCATAAGATTATCATAATCAGAGCCAAAAGCTTTTCCGTATAATGCAATTTTCATGACTTTTCTTTTTAAAAACATTAAATAGGGGCAACGAAATGTATAAACAAACCAGTTTCTCCCATATCATTTATTCCATATTCAAGGCGAAGCACCTTGTCGTAATATGTGACGAAATCCAATCCAATTCCCGTTCCAAAAATGAATTTATTATCCAAGAAAGAAGTAGGATTTTCTGGCATTTTCCAAGAATATGCGCAATCGAAGAAAAGATTCGCATATAATGCAAAATGGATTTTTCCGAATTTTTCATTCTTAATCAAGGGCAAATACCTTGTCACTGGATTCAAGATAGCAAACTTCAAATTATTCTTTACCAATGCAAAATTCATCGCATCAATGACATATAACTCATACGTTCTCACATAATCGTTTTTATAGCCTAAACATTGACTGAAGAAATAAGGAGCATCAGTATCGTCTGACAATTTCATTGTAAGATTAGATGACCAATACCAACGTCCTTTTATCGGCTGATACCAGTCGGCTGTAATTTTTCCGTACAAGACATCAGGACTTGTCTCAAAAACACCGAATCCGAATTTCTCAACAAGCAGCTCAAAATAATGACCGTCCAATGGATAATTCTGTTCATCACGATAATCGTTTTTATATGTAGCTGATAACGCAAAATATTGAAAACGAGTTCCATCGACATTAGCGAAATCATTATTCAAAGATGGCAAAGAATCGTGATACAAAGTATTGTTATAGCTTAAATTCAAGAAAAATTTGTTACGATGTCCGAAACGGCAATGAGGCTCAATGAAAACGAATGCCGACTGACGTGCGAATTGATTATCACCATTGAAATAAAGCGTTTTGTTATTTTCCGTCAGATACGACACTTCTTTATCTCTTTTATATCCGACACCAAATTCAACTCCAAAATATTGTTTGTCAGTAATATAAGGAACATCATACGACAATGCGTAATTCTGATTATAGCCCGAAATAAAAGTAAAATTCAGATCATGTTTCTGTCCTAAGAAATTCTTACACTTCATTTCGACACCATAACTGAAACGTGTGATGTCGTTGGCCTCATACCAAGCGTTGAGATTTCGGTCGGAATAAGCGACGTAAGGATAAAGCCAAAGATACCATCTTTCGGTGACATCAATTTGCAGAATCACGCCGTTTTCATTTGTCTTGTCAGCTATTTCCTCGAAAGTCACGAAATTAAACAAAGTAGTATTCAAAATATTTTCACGACTGATTTTCTTTTCCTCTTCCCATTGAGCAACACTCAGAGTGTCACCGACAGAGAAAGTAAGCTCTCGTAATATGATTGGCTCTTTCGTCACGTCATTACCTTTTAAAACCACGTCAGATACAACCACATAACCACTTGTATCTTGTTGTGCACCAAGCACAAAAGGCAATAACAACAAAAAAAGCAAAAGTCGTTTCATACAACAATCAATCTTCCATCATGTTACAATAATCGGTATAACGCCAATCAGCAATAAGATTCTGTTCTACTGCGTTTTTTATTGCGCAATGAGGTTCGTGGAGGTGAGTACAGTTAGAGAACTTGCATTCATGCATAAGATTACGCATTTCCGGAAAACGCTGCGCCAAAGTCTCTTTTTCCATATCGTACAAGCCGAACTCTTTAATTCCTGGAGAATCAATTATATAACCTCCAAAACAAAGAGGAAACATTTGTGAGAATGTTGTTGTATGTTTTCCTTTTTCGTGAACGTCAGAAATATCGCCAACTCTTACGTTAAGGTTTGGATCGAGTCGGTTTATGAGCGCCGATTTGCCAACGCCGGAATGGCCTGAAAAAAGATTGACTTTGTCTTTCATTATCTCTTTCAGTTCCTCACAATTAAATCCTGTTTTCGCAGAAATCATAAAGGAATGATAGCCAATATTTTTAAATACAGAAATCAAATCTTCCGCTATCGCCATTTGCTCATCATCATACAAGTCACATTTGTTGAAAACTATTGTCACTGGAATATGATAAGCCTCGGCTGTGACTAAAAATCTATCTATGAAACCTGTTGAAGTTCTTGGCTGTGCGATTGTTGCGACCAGAATAGCCTGATCGATGTTAGAAGCGATGATATGAGACGCTTTTGAAAGATTCACCGACTTTCTAACGATGACATTATAGCGTGGCAATATCTTGTTAATAACGCAGGTTTCTTTGTTATTTTCTTTTTCATAAATAACCTTATCGCCCACCGCTACTGGGTTAGTGGTTCTCAATCCGTCGAGACGTATTTTACCTCTCAAACGACACAAAACGACCTCGCCGGCATCATTTCTTACTTCATACCAACTTCCTGTTGATTTAATGACAACTCCTTCTTGCATTTATGCTTATTTTGCGCAAAGGTACATATTTTTATTTTATAAAACTAAGTCATTCACAACTTTTGATAACGTTTTCCAGGCAATGCCGTCAGCACTCCGTCAAATTCGAGAGAAAGCAAAATCGAAGCTATCTTCGTAGGTGAGAGCATCGTCTCGGTTATGATTTTATCTAAATATACAACATTCTCATTACCAAATACATCCATCACCTTTTGTTCCTCATCGCTGAAATCACGGAACATTCGCATTTGTCTTGTCACCACTTTTTTCTCTTCGTTCCAACGCATTACAGAGCGTAAATCCTCAACATCAGTCAAGATATTGGCTTTGTTTTCCTTTATTATCTTGTTACATCCTTCGCTATAGACATCGCCGATTTTTCCAGGAAACGCAAACACCTCTCTATCATAAAGATTCGCTATTTCTGCGGTAATGAGCGCTCCTCCCTTAGCAGCGCTCTCCACGACAATGAGACAATCTATCATTCCTGCAACAATTCTGTTTCTTTTTGGAAAATTCTCCCTGTCAGGCTCCGTTCCACTGATATTTTCTGTCAGCAGACAGCCCCCTTTGTCAACCATCTTTCTCGCAAGATTTTTATTGACAGAAGGATAAATAGTCTGGAAGCCATGAGCCAAAACCGCTGCCGTTATGAGATTATTTTTCAAAGCCGCATGATGCGCGCATGTATCGACGCCGTATGCCAAACCACTGACGACAAGTACATTATCATCGACAAGCTGTTCAACGATTCTCTCCGTGAGCATCTTACCATAATCGGTAATATTACGAGTCCCGACAACACCTACAATTTTCTCTACATTCAAATCGGTCGCACCTTTGCAATAAATGATTATCGGGCTGTCGTAGCAATGTTGTAGTCGTTTAGGATAATCAGGATTAAGATAATACAGAATCCTTATTCCGTTACGTTCCGCAAAAGCGAGTTCTTTCTCAGCTCTCGACAGAACTTTCTGCGACACAATACTTTCCACGCTCTTCTCCCCTATTCCCGGAATATGAAAAAGATTCTTTTTCTTCTCTTTAAACACTGCCTCAGCGCCGCCACAGTACGCCACAAGTTTTTTACCGTTGACATCACCGATACCAGGAATCAAAGTCAAGGCAACCTCATATAACAATTCATAATGCATAACGCACAATTCATAATTTTTGATTTATAATTCCAAGCACAAAAATACAATTTTATTTTATTGAAAACCAAACATTTATGTTAATTTTTATTAAGAATTAGAGATGCAGAGGGACTAGAGATGCAGAGGGACTAGAGATGCAGAGGGACTAGAGATGCAGAGGGACTAGAGATTGTGACACTCCTTCCCCTCTATCCCCTCTATTCCCTCTTATCCCTCCACACCCTCTATTCCCTCTATTTCCTCTTATCCCTCTATTCCCTCTTATAACCATTTATTATCTTAAGACAACCCGATGAGATATGTTTAATTTTGTTTTGAAGCTCAATTCGTGTTGCTTTATCGCACAAATTAAAATCTTCACACAAATACAACATCGAACTAACCTCAGCACAACTACCTCTAGAAACTTTTAAATGAAAAATAAACCTCGCCGTAGATCCTGAATCCAAGCCCTCTGCAATATTATTCATAACACTAATCACAGCCCTTTGAATCTGATCTTTGAACCCATAATCTTTACATACAGACATCATTTTATAAACATCATTCACAAGACTCCTCGACATCTGCCAAATGTACATTTCTTCAATACTTTTTATCATAATTTTAATTTTTGCAGTTACTCAATCATTATAACTAAATAATTATCAATTTATTATAGTTAAAAATAATTAACATTCATCTATACCAAACAACCCCATCACCTTCCCCTTTATTCCCTCTTATCCCTCTTATCCCTCTACTCCCTCTATTCCCTCTTATCCCCTCTATTCCCTCTACTCCCTCCACTCCCTCTCAATCCTCAAAAAAAAATCGTATCTTTGCAGAAATTTTAACAACAACGTTTTGGGGAAGAATATATTAATATGTCCGTTAAACTGGGGATTAGGTCATGCCACGCGCTGCGTCCCTATCATCAAGGGACTCTTGGATTTAGGACAGAATCCTATCATAGCTGCCGATAAAGCTCCTTTGTCATTTCTACAGAAAGCTTTTCCTGATTTAGAGATAATAAAGCTTCCAGGTTTCGACCCTATTTACAGCAAAAGCAACTCTCAGGTTTTCAAATTATTAGCATCATTACCTACAGCTTTTTCCGATTTCAAGAAAGAACATCGCGACATTGAAACAATCGTAAAAGACCATAACATCGACATCGTGATTTCAGACAACAGATTCGGCTGCTGGAGCGAAAACGCACATTCTGTTTTTATGACACACCAGCTTCATATTCAGACTCCTAACTTATTCAAATGGACTTATCCTTTCATAAATAAAATAAACAACAATTACATTAAGCACTACAATGAACTATGGATTCCTGACAATGAAAATGAACCTTCGTTATCTGGAATCTTAGCCCATCCAGCCGATGTTAAAATCAAAAGCAGCTACATCGGATTATTAAGCCGTTTTTCCACTGATATTCAAGAAGATGATAAAGACATCGATTATTTAGTCATTTTATCAGGACCAGAGCCACAACGTAGCATCTTCGAAAACATCATAGTAAAACAAGCGCATGAGGTCAGTGGCAGAATCGTGATTTTAAGAGCCAAGCCTAACCAAAACGATCTGCCTTATAACATACCAGAAAACATAACATTCTTCAATCATGCCGACGACGATTTCTTTGTCGAGCTTATCGCTAAATCAAAGAACATCATTTGTCGCGGAGGCTATTCCTCTTTGATGGATTTAATACGCCTTAACAGAAGTGCACACCTCGTCCCTACTCCAGGACAGACAGAACAAGAATATCTCGCTGATTATCTTACAAAAAAAGGACTGTTCAGCAGTTGCAGACAGAAAAATTTCAAATTCAAGAATGTCAAATGTCAACAGTCTTTTCCACAAAATCATTTCTCGAAAGTCAACGAACAGCTCACAGATTTTTTAGAGAATTGGTTGAACAGTTTTTAAAAAAAATTATTTTTGCAAAAAAATTAAAATATCATGATACTTAATTATGTCGTTTGGGATGTAAATCCTTATATTTTCCACATAGGCGAACGTCCTATTGCATGGTACGGACTTTTATGGGCAATGGTTTTTCTTGTTGGTTATTACATCATGAAAAACATTTACAAGAGAGAGAACCTAAATGAAGAACAGCTCGACAAATTATTGATGTACATGCTGGTTTCCACCATTGTAGGAGCTCGTTTAGGTCACTGTCTTTTCTATGAACCTGAATATTATTTTTCCAATCCAATAAAATTCTTATATGTCTGGGAAGGCGGACTTGCCAGCCACGGAGGAGCGATAGGAATTTTGATTGGACTTTACATATACGCTAAAAAAGTCAACAAACCATATATCTGGATTTTAGACAGAATTGTGATTCCGACAGCCATTGGAGGCGCTTTCATCCGCATGGGAAACCTCATGAACTCAGAGATTTACGGACAGCCAACAACACTTCCATGGGGTTTTAAATTTGTAAGAGATTATCCGATAGGAATGCCTATTGAGAACATACCGGCATGTCATCCTACACAGATTTATGAAGCACTTTTCTGCGTGGCAGTTTTCCTTTATCTTTTACACGCTTATTATAAACAAGACATGGGCGAAAAACGTCCTGGCTTCATGTTCGGAATATTTCTAATTGTTGTCTTTGGTTCAAGAATATTGATTGAATTCATTAAAAACCATCAAGTTGCATTTGAAGACAATATGGTTTTAGACATGGGACAATGGCTCAGCATCCCATTCGTCATCGTAGGCATCTGGTTAGTGTTTTTCAAGAGGAAATGAGGAATTAGAAATTCAAAATCTCAGAACCTCAGAAGAACTTTGGCTGTTGAACTAAGGCTTTTGAACCTTTTTTAGTGATAAAGTGATGGAGTAATGAAGTAATGGAGTAATGGAGTGATATTATTACATTCCCTCAAATCCCTGAAATCCTGAAATCCTAAAAAAGAACCCCAGAGTGTTTCTGAGGTTCTGACCTGACTTCGTCACTAAATTTTAGTTAAGAATATAAATTATTGAAAAATAATATTTTAACTCTTTTGCGTACCCCATTTTGGGGTACGCAAGTGTTTTTTTTACTATTTTTGTGATATGTATGTAAAGAAGAAAAAGAACAGGTCGCAGACTACAAGTGTTGTCGTCTGTGAGAAAATAAAAGGCAAATACAAGGAGCATATCACCATAGGCATCAGTTCTGACGAAAATGAGATAGAAAGACTTGTCGAACAAGGGAAAGAATGGATAAGAAAATATCAGTCGAGGCATTCTCCCGAATTGGACTTATACGGTGAAGAAACCGAGGCGAAACGGCAGGAATCTGAGAATATGCTTGCGTTCCTTTCCAACATCGAGAACATACTCGTAAACGGCGACCAGCTGATATTGGACAGGATTTTCGACAAGGTAGGTTTTAACCAGATTGAAGATGCTGTGTTCAGAAAGTTGGTACAGTCCCGTTTGTCATGTCCGTCGAGCAAGGCTGCCACCGTGGAGTATCTCAAGAACCATTTCGACGAGGATGTGGATCTTTCCAAGATATACCGCTATCTCGACAAGCTCAACCATACACAGCAGGAGAAGGTTCAGGACATAAGCGTGCATCACACCAGGAAGCTGCTCGGCGGCAATATCGGAGTGATGTTCTATGACGTGACGACGCTTTACTTTGAGGCTGACAGGGAGGATGACCTGCGCAAGACGGGATTCTCCAAAGAAGGACGTCACAAGAACCCTCAAATCATTCTGGGACTGTTGGTGAGTCTCAACGGCTACCCGCTGGCATATTGCATACATGAGGGCAACAAGTATGAGGGGCATACCATGATGCCGGTAATTGAGGAGTTCGTCAGCAAATACGAACTTGATGATTTTGTCATCGTCGCCGATTCCGGTCTGATGAACGAACAGAACATCCTCGACATGGAGAAGAACGGATATAAATATATCATCGGAGCCAAGATAAAGAACGAGTCCAATGTGATAAAGCAGTGGATATTGGAACAGAAGAAGATAGACCGTCAGATGCACGAATACGACAAGGGTAACGGACGCAGACTTCTGGTGGGATATACATCTGACAGAGCGAAGAAGGACGCTTACAACAGGGAGAAAGGCATCAGGAGGTTGGAGAAGTCGTACAAGCGAGGGAAGCTCACCAAAGACAGCATCAACAAGCGTGGTTATAACAAGTTCCTTGACATGAAGAACGAGGTCGAAGTCACCATCAACTACGAAAAGATTGCAGAGGATGCCGCCTGGGACGGATTGAAGGGTTATCTCACGAACACGGAATTGTCGACCGACAAGATTTACGAGGCGTACCATAATCTGTGGACGGTAGAACTTGCGTTCAGGATAGCGAAATCGAAGATAGAGGTGCGTCCGATGTTCCACTTCACGAGAAAACGCATAGAGGCACATATCTGCATCTGCTTCGTCGCCCTGAAAGTTTACAAGGAACTTGACAGGATACTGAAGCTGAACAATATTAATATGAGTGTCGATAAGGTGCTTCGTATGGCAAAAACAATCACGACTTTACAGATAAGACTGCCGTTGAACAATGAAGTCATCTCCAAAGTCATGATCATGAAACGCCACAAGGCAATCGAAAGATTATTCGATGAAGATTTTTGGGGTACGCAATGACGAAGTCAGGA
>JAGBVS010000172.1 GCA_017630195.1 Bacteroidales bacterium
AGTTAGGAGTTAGGAGTGGTTTGTAGAGACGTTTCAACGTTTCCTAAAATATAAATACACGTTGAAGCGTCTAATTAAGAATAATATAGAGACTGTCAATTACACAATAAAAAATAACAATATGTATAACCCTTTAAAAAATACGACTATGAAAAAGCTAATCTTATTATTTACAGTGGCATTGATGATGCAATCTTGCAACATAACGGTAGAAGTTTCAGCGTATACCGATTATGATCTAACACTTGAACAAAAAAATAATATTTGTTGGACTTCTGATACAACTTCATTAATCGGTTTAACTAATAACGGTCGCATCTATGCCGTTAATCCAAATCAGATGAAAGATTTACTTGTTGCTAAAGAAAAAGCTCTCGTTTATAGATGGTCACCGTATGAAATGGAAAACGTTATTCCAATATATTTTGTACAGTCATATTGCAATGAAAATAATATTGAATTATATGTTATTACAAATGAGTATAAATCGGCATTTACAGAAATAAATAATGTTAAGAATCCGATGTTTTCAATGAATATTGATGATTATATAACAGACATCTCATATAAAAGTGAAAATAAATTTTATAAACAACTTTTAGGCAACAAGTACAAGAAAAAGTATCATCTTTATTATTTTGAAAATGGCAAATGTGTAAGAACTGAAGATAAAATCGTGAATGATAAATGGAAAAAGAAATGGGAATAGTTTAGATACCATGAAGCGGAATAAAAAATATTTCGTTTGATGATTGAGGAATTATCTCATGCAAAAACGCACAAAGTACGCAAAGCAGTGTAACAACTCTGCTATTATACTGGAAGAATGAAAATTGAAAATTATAAAAAAATTATTGGACAAAGTCTGTTGTCTGTTGACTGTTGTCCGTTGACATTAAAAAGCTAAATAAAATGAAAATAGCATTAAAAAACTTCTTGATGACATTGAAACGTTATAAGATGGCGTCGTTTCTGAACATCGCTGGTCTGACCATCGCTTTCGCGGCGTTTTATGTCATAGCCTCGCAGGTTGTTTATTCTCTGATGTATAACCATTCTCTCAAGGATTCTAATCGCACTTATTACGTGGCAGCTCTGCAGAAATGGAACGACGAGTGGAGCCTGAACTGTCCTAATCCTTTATGTTATGAGGTGGCAGACATCATGCCAGAGGTGGAAGCGATGGCGTCGATGAAACCTTATTATTTCCCTGATAAGGTATATGCCAAGGTGAACGGACATGACTTCGAGAAGTTTCCTTACGGCATAACAAATTGTAATTTCTCAATAACGGATGTCTTTGACTTTAAGATATTGTCAGGTAATATACAAGATTTCAATGTGCCTAATGCTGTAATCATCTCCGAATCAGCTGCCAAGATGATGAATGTGGAAGTAGGCTCGCTAATTTATACCGAAGGCGGTGAGAGAATGGATAGCGGAATACCAGAGAATTCTTTTTCGGTAGTGGCAATCTTCGAAGATTTTGACGACAACACTTCTCTCTCTTCTCGTCACATCTTTTTAAATGATGAACGTAAGGATGGAATGACCAACAACAACTGGAACTATCGTGTCATTGTGCGTCTTAGCGATGAGTCGTCTGAAGAGAAGTTTGTGGATTTGTGGCAAAAGAGATATGCCGAATGGTGCTTCGAACAGACACGTGAATATGTAGAACGTTTTGGCACTGATGAAGAGAAGGCTTCTTTAGAAGAAATGCTAAACAAAGAGATAGATGAAAGTGGATACGTCGTAGATGAAATGATGAAAGTCCCGATACGTCTTGTTCCTTTCGATGAATTATATTTCGAGACAGAGTTTAGTGGCAACAGCATGTCGCAGACTTTAGTGATGATAGCCATCGCCCTTGTAATCGTGATTGTCGCCTTCATCAACTTCGTCAATTTCTTCATGGCTCTCGTGCCAATGCGAATGAAGGCTGTCAACATCTGCAAGGTGTATGGAGCCGACCAAAGAACACTGCGCTGGAACTTCATCTTCGAAGCTATCGGTCTCGTGCTGATAGCGTTGCTGCTGGCATTGTATTTAGTATTCGCAATACAAGACACTTTCATCTCTAATTATGTGACATGCTCTTTGGCGTTGAGCGACAATATTATGACGATAATAATTGTCTCGTTGATAGCATTGACGATAGCTGTTGTGTCAGCCGTTTATCCTGCTTTTTATATCACGAAGTTCAATGCGTCATTGGCAGTCAAAGGCGGATTCGCTTATTCTAAATCAGGAAGATACCTCCGTTCGGGACTTGTCTCTATTCAATATGTTGTCTCCATGATTTTGATTATTGTCACGGCAGTTTTCTTTCTTCAATATCGTTATATGATAAGGTATGACCTTGGCGTGGATAAGGAAAACGTATATTCATTCTCAGCAGACATACCGGCTCATCAAGGGGAGACATTTATCCAGAAGTTGGAATCTCATTCTCAGATTAAGGAAGTGACGGCTTCGTTGAGTTCTTTCTTCGGAAGTTATTCCAGCATCAACGGACGTATTTTAGGTGAGGACGTTTATCTTATTAACGTATGGTATGTACGCCATAACCTCCCTGAATTTTTTAGGATACCTATAATTCATGGAGAAGGACTGAGAAACATAAATGATGTGTTGATAAATTCTTATGTGAACAAAGGCGTTGGCTTGAAATTAGGTGACTTCATTGACGAAGGCTGTGAAGTAAAGGGAATTATTGATAATATTTACAATCTCTCATTGAAAGACGGTCATGTAAATTCAGCATATTATTGTTCTGATAATTATAATAATTTCTATTTCCGTACGCATGAAAATGCTGATATTGAAGCTATATGCGATTATGTGAAGAAATGTGTCAAAGAAGTTGCGCCTAATGCGTATGAGCCTGACGTACAGATTCTCGACGAAAACATAAAACGTATCTACGGTGATGTCAAGAAGCAGATTGTTCTCATCGGCATCTTCGCTCTGATAGCTATAGTCATCTCGCTTATGGGAATATTCGGTATTGTTCTTTTTGAGACGCAGCACCGTCGTCGTGAGATAGGAATACGCAAGGTCTATGGTGCGACAACCGAAAATCTTATCATTATGCTTGTCAGAAGATATGCTGTGATAGTAGTAATGTGTTTCGTCGTGGCAGCACCAGTTGCGTACTATATAACCTCACGCTGGTTAGAGCAGTTTGTCAACAGAATCACCATGCCGTTATGGATTTATCCTGTCGTGCTTTTGCTTATAATGACAATCACGGTTTTGATAGTCTCGCTGCGCTCATGGAAAGCCGCAAACGAAAACCCTGTGGAGGTATTGTAGAATTAGGAGTTATGAGTTATGAGTTAGGAATGAATGTAGAGACGTTTCAATGATTCCTATGAAAAAAACACACATTGAAGCGTCTCAAGAATTGATGGTAGAGACGTGTCACACGACACAATAAGAAATAAACAATATGTCGTTGATGCGTCTCATACTCTTGCGAATTGAACCGTTGTCAGTTGTCCGTTGACATTAATAGAAAACGTTAAAATCTTTTATGAATTTTTCTCTTGACAAATGTCTTTTGATATTATATTTTTGCATTAGCATATAAAATAAAAGGTAATTATATACCAAATTTAAATATGTTTTAAATACAAATTGTTATTTTTGTAAAAGAACCCTAAAATCAAAATTAAAATGGAAAATTTAGTGGATAAAGCTCTCAAGGAAATGATTTCTAATGCACTATTAGAATTAGAAGATGTTGCTAATAGTGATGTTTTATGTTATTCTGGTCCTATTATAGATGGAAATGAAAATATATTTTTAGATATAATAGAGGAATTGGCGAATAGTCCTGATAAAAGAGATTGTTTGATGGTTGTGTTGACGACAACAGGAGGCAGTGCAATGGCGGTGGAACGTTACGTTAATATTATTAGGAAACATTATGAAAAAGTGTCTTTTGTTGTTCCTGATTATGCATATAGTGCTGGAACTATTTTCTGCATGAGTGGTGATGAAATATGGATGGATTATTTCTCAGTGTTAGGACCGATAGATCCTCAAGTTAAAAATAAGGAAGGTAAATTTGTGCCAGCATTGGGATATTTAGATAAGGTTAATAGTCTAATAGACAAAGCAAAAAATGGAAGTTTGACAAATGCTGAATTTTTGATACTTAAAGATTTTGATTTAGCAGAACTTAGAGCATACGAACAAGCAAAAGAACTTACAATAACTTTATTGAAAAAATGGCTCGTTAAATATAAATTCAAGAATTGGAACAAACATGCAAATGGTAATCCTGTTACATTACAGGAGAAAGAAAAAAGAGCTGAGGAAATTGCTGATAAACTTGGTGATAATAATATTTGGAAATCACATGCAAGACCAATTTGTATAGAAGAATTGGAAAATTTAAAATTAAAAATTGAAGATTATAGCGATAAGGAAACATTAAGGAAAGTAATACGTAGATATTATAATCTGTCAAAAGATATGATTAATAAATATGGATTAAATATTTTTATACAAACAAGAAAGTATCTGTGATTATGGAAGATAGAATTAAAGATGTATTGAATAATTATACTTTTTCTCAACAAGATAAAGATACGATAAAGGAATATGAGAAATCTGTAAAGGATTTTGAACAGCTTATCAATCGTGGAATTACAAAATCAAGAGGATATAACTTGCAAACAATTGATGATGCGTCAGATAGTATGCAAAAATATACTATAAATTAATTGCTCATTATGTCCAAAAAAGGTAAACTCCTCATCGTTGATGATAACACTAATATCTTGTCGGCTGTCAAGATGCTGACGGAGAACTATTTCGAGAAAGTGACAACTCTCGATTCTCCTAAGTCGCTTATATCTACTATACAGACAGAATCGCCTGACGTGATTCTCCTCGACATGAATTTCCACGCTGGAATAAATACTGGCAACGAAGGTATCTTTTGGCTTAATGAGGTGAATAATAAATTCCCAAAAATCAAAGTCGTTCTCTTCACTGCTTACGCTGACATCGACCTCGCAGTGCGTGCCATGAAAGACGGCGCCTACGACTTCATAGTGAAGCCTTGGAACAACGAGAAACTTATCGAGACTCTGCAAAATGCTTATAACGAAGGTCGTGGGAAAAAGAAACCTTCTAAACATAACGACACTGCCAATGAATCTCCTATGTTCTGGGGCAACTCTCCGGAGATGCTGCGTATCAAAAATATCGTTGAGCGTGTGTCTGCCACCGACGCAAACATCATGATTACCGGCGAGAACGGAACTGGTAAGGAGGTGCTGGCTCGTGAGATTCACCGACTTTCTTCTCGCTGTAACAATGAGATGATTTCTCTCGACATGGGCGCGATTCCTGAGACGCTCTTCGAAAGCGAGCTCTTCGGTCATAAGAAGGGAGCTTTCACCGACGCTCATTCCGATAGAATGGGTAAGATGGAAGCTGCCAACAACTCGACGCTCTTCATGGATGAGATAGGTAATATGCCGCTGCATCTGCAGGCTAAATTGCTCACCGCTCTTCAAAACAGAAACATCACTCGTCTCGGTACTAACAATCCGATAAACATCGACATACGTCTCATAACGGCAACGAATCGTAATTTGTTCGAGATGGCAGAAAAAGCGGAGTTTCGTCAGGATTTGCTATTTAGAATCAATACGATACATATCAATATTCCGCCATTGCGTAACAGAAAAGAGGATATTATGCCTCTCGCGGAGATGTTCCTGAAACGTTATTCTGAGAAATACAAAAAGGATAATGTGATTATTTCGGCTGCGGCGGAGGAGAAAATGCTGTCGCATCGTTGGGATGGCAATATCCGTGAGCTTCAGCATACTATTGAAAAAGCCGTCATCATGTGCGATGATAACGTCATAAATCCAGAACATCTCGGCCTTTATCATTCCGTAACCTCGTCTGTTCCTGATACAAACGCCACACTCGAAGATATTGAACGTAAGGCTATTGCTGATGCAATCAATTCTAACAACGGCAATCTTTCGCTCGTGGCACAGAAACTCGGCATCACTCGCCAGACTCTTTATAATAAGATAAAACGTTATGGTCTATGAGAAAAAACAGAATCTCATATAGACGTATCACATTATATATCATATTCTTGATATTGATGAGCGTGGCGACATGCTTATGCG
>JAGBVS010000173.1 GCA_017630195.1 Bacteroidales bacterium
TAAAGCAACAATGCCTGGTTTCCGTCAAGGTAAAGTTCCTTTCGGAATGATTAAAAAAATGTACGGCCAAGCTGTTTTAATCGAAAAGATTAACCAAAAAGTTTCTGAAGCTCTCAATAATCACATCGTTGAAAATAAATTAGATGTTATTGGCTATCCTCTTCCAGATATGGAACAAAGCCAACCTAACGACCTCGACACTCAAGAAGAATTGAATTTCTACTTTGAAGCAGCTCTCAAACCAGAAATCAATGTTGTTCTTAAAGACCATAAAATCAATGACTACAACATCAAAGCTTCAGCAGAAGAAATCGACAGAACAATAAAGAGCATCCAAGACAACAATAAAGTTGAAGAACAACCAGCAGAACTTAACGAAGAACTCTTCAATAAGATTTTCCCAGGTCAAGAAGTAAAAGACGTTGAAACATTCCGCTCAAAAGTTGCTGTTGAAATGGAAAAACAATACGTTCTTGAAGCTGAAAGAATGTTCTACAACAAAGCTGTTGACCAATTAGTTGAAGAAATCCAATTCAACTTGCCAGATACATTCCTCAAACGCTGGATCGTTGAAAACAGCGAAGGCAAAATAACAGCAGAAGATGTTGAAAAGAACTACGACAATTCATACGTCAAGTCTCTCAGATGGCAACTCATCGAAGAAGCTCTCGTTAAACAAAACAACGACCTCATGATTAAAGAAGCTGAAGTACGCGAATTCGTAAGAAATATGTACTTCGGTCACATGGACGTTGAAACATTAGACGAAGAAACTATAAAACGCCTCGAAGACATCATCGACGCTATCATTAAAGACGACAACCAACGTCAAAATATCAACAACCAATTAGCAGACAAAAAATTAACTGCTTACTTGAAAGAAAACATGACAATCAATGTTGTTGATACAGACTATGACGGTTTCGTACAAGCTGTTTTACCTCAAGTAGAATTAGCAGGTGAAGATAAACCTAAAAAAACTAAAGCTAAAAAAGCAGCTAAAGCTGAAGAAACAACTGAAGAAACAGCAGAATAATATATAGCTTAAAGTTTAAGGTTTAAAGTTTAAGATGGCAAATACTATCTTAAATTTTAAACCTTATTTTTTAAAAACAACTCTCTAATCTGAAACAAAAAAGAAATTTGAGAGTTTATAATCAAAAAAGGAAACAACCATGAACAACGAATTTTATAAATACGCTACTAAACATTGTGGCATCAACAGCTTAGCTTTGGAGAAATATACTTCAACAGTAACTAATTATATATCTCCTACTATCATTGAAGAACGTCAACTTAATGTTGCTCAAATGGATGTATTCTCAAGACTTATGATGGACCGCATCATTTTCTTGGGCGATGAAATCAACGACTACGTCGCTAACATAATCCAAGCTCAGCTCCTTTTCTTAGAATCGTCAGATCCTAAGAGAGACATTCAGATTTACGTCAACTCTCCTGGCGGCTCTGTTTATGCTGGTTTGGGAATATATGACACAATGCAATTCATCAGCCCTGACGTAGCTACAATTTGTACAGGAATCGCAGCTTCTATGGCAGCTGTCTTGTTGTGCGCAGGCGCTAAAGGAAAACGCTCAGCATTGAAACACTCACGCATCATGATTCACCAGCCAATGGGCGGCATGCAAGGCCAAGCATCCGACATCGAAATCACTGCTCGTGAGATTTTAAAACTTAAAAAAGAACTTTACGACATAATCGCAACTCATTCAGGCCAACCTTTCGACAAAGTTTGGGCCGACTCAGACCGCGACTATTGGATGACTTCTCAAGAAGCCAAAGATTACGGCATGATTGACGAAGTCCTTATTAAGAAAATTTAAACTATAACATAATTATAGCTACAAGTAAAAAGTTTGAAAGTTTACATAAACTTTTGAACTTTTTCTTTAATTCATAAATCATTTTAGACGCCACAAAAAGACGTCTCTACATATTGACTCATTGTCTCATAATCTTATAGACTCATAGACTTATAGACTCATAGACTTATAGACTCATAGACTTAAAAAATATGGCAAAGAAACAACAAGAAAATTTCTGCTCGTTTTGTGGAAAAAGCGATAAAGAAGCTGCGTTGCTTCTTTCAGGAATGTATGGTTTCATATGCGACGAATGTATCGAAAGAGGTCATATCGTTGTGCAAGAAGAATTGAAACATCTCAAAAAAGCCAATACTCCTGACTTTAAATTACTGAAACCTATTGAAATAAAGTCATTCCTCGACCAATATGTCATCGGCCAGGATGAAGCAAAGAAGATTCTCGCTGTTGCAGTTTATAACCACTATAAAAGAATAAACCAAGAAAAAGCTGCCGATGAGGTTGAGATTGAAAAATCTAATATCGTTTTAGTCGGTGAAACAGGTACGGGCAAGACACTCCTCGCCCGCTCCATCGCTAAGATGTTACATGTACCTTTCGCAATAGCCGATGCAACAGTTCTTACAGAAGCTGGTTATGTTGGCGAAGACGTAGAAAACATCTTAGTCAAGTTGTTACAAGCTGCCGATTATGACGTAGCTGCTGCCGAAAAAGGAATCGTTTTCATTGATGAGATAGATAAGATTGCTCGTAAAAGCGACAACCCAAGCATCACTCGTGACGTTTCAGGTGAAGGCGTACAACAAGCTATGCTTAAACTCTTAGAAGGAACTGTTGTCAACGTGCCACCTCAAGGCGGTCGCAAACACCCTGAACAAAAGATGATTCAGGTCAATACTAAGAATATATTATTCATCGCTGGCGGAGCTTTCGACGGAATAGACAAGATTATCGCTAACAGAGTGGGCAGCAACGCTATCGGCTATGGCAACGACAACAAAAAACAAATCGACAAAGATAATTTGTTAAAATATATCACTCCTGCCGACATCAAAAGATTCGGCCTTATCCCTGAGATTGTAGGCCGTTTCCCAATATTGACATTCCTCAATCCATTAGACAAGGAATCGTTAGTAAGAATATTGAAAGAACCTAAAAATGCCATCATCAAACAGTTCTCAAAACTCTTCGAGATGGACGACATCAAACTTGAGATAAAGGAAGAAGTTCTTGAATATATTGTGGATAAAAGCATAGAATTTAAGCTTGGCGCTCGTGGATTAAGAGCCATTATAGAAGCAATATTAAACGATGCCATGTTTGAAATGCCATCACAGAACGAGAAAAAACTCGTCATCGACCTTCAATACGCAATAGACAAATTCGAGAAAAACTCAGTATTTTTAGGATAAGAGGAATCAGAGGTACAGAGGGTATAGAGGTATAATAACAAAAAGAGCTCCTGAAATTTTCAAGAGCTCTTTTTCTTTAGACCTTAGACTTTCGTCTTTAGCCAATATAAATTATTTAGAAATAACGAGTTTATTTGTTTTTACAGTTTGGTTGTTTACGATTAAGCTGTAGAAATAAACACCGTCTGTTAAATCGCTTACATTGATGTCCATTCTTGAACCGCCTACGTTAACATCTTGTCTAACGACTTCTTGACCCATCATATTGTAGATAGCTACTGATGCTGTTTGAGCGTCTAATGGCATATTGTAATTGAAGCTAACAACATTGTTTGCTGGGTTAGGATATGCGTTGCTGAAAACTTCTACGCTGTTGTAATCAACAACTGATTCACCTGAGTGTTTGAAATAAACTTCGAAGATGTATTTGTCTTCTGGGTTTCTTTCATCATAGAAATGATATTCTATTAAGAGTTCTAAACCATAAACTGGTTCCCAGTTTTCATCGATTGGCATGTAGTGAGCACTGAAAATGTTAGGAACGCCTGGGTTTGTGATGCAGCTACCGCTGTCGATGTGAGGAGCTAAACATGCACCCCAGCAGAAATAGTTGCTGCCACCTGTTGTTGATTTGACAACTCTTTCGCAAACGATGTTCAAGTCTGTGTCTGCTAAGTTTGTAACATTCATTTCGAATGCTATTTCCATCATTTCATTCATAGGTGCGACAACATCGAATCTACCTGGTTCAACAACTTTACCTTCATGTTCGAATAATAAAATTGTTTGTGCAGAAGCGAAACTTGCTACTGCTAAAAGTACTAAAGAAAGTAAAAATTTTTTCATCTTTAATTTGTAATTAATTTGTTAATAATCGTTTTATTTTTCCGTTTTAAATTATGTAAAAAAACACAATAATCGTGCTATTTCTTTTAAACTTTGAACTTAGAACCAAGAAATTTGAACTTTAACTTATAGTTCAAAGTTCTTGGTTCAAAATTCTTATTTTATGATGTCGTTAATCAATGAATCTTCTGCGAAGTTAGGCATTGTGACTTTAAGTCTTGGCTCTACTTCCATAGCGCGCTTGATTGCGAACATAGCAGGTTCGTTTCTTGCCCAGCTTCTACGAGCGATACCATTGTTAACGTCCCAATGTAACATATTACGTAATCTTCTGTCTGAGTCGTCGCTTCCGTCGAGTACCATGCCGAAGCCGCCGTTGATAACTTCACCCCAGCCTACGCCGCCGCCATTATGGATGCTGACCCATGTAGCGCCTCTGAAACCGTCGCCGATAACATTATGGATAGCCATGTCAGCTGTGAATGATGAACCGTCGTAGATATTAGATGTTTCGCGGAATGGAGAGTCAGTGCCTGATACATCGTGGTGGTCTCTACCCAAAACGACAGGAGCTGAGAGACGACCGTCAGCGATAGCCTTGTTGAATTCAGCAGCGATTTTTGTACGACCTTCGCAGTCAGCGTATAAGATACGAGCTTGTGAACCAACGACGAGTTTGTTAGCGCGTGCGCCTTTAATCCATTGGATGTTGTCGCGCATTTGTTGTTGGATTTCAACAGGTGAGTTCTTTGCGATTTCTTCAAGGACGTTGCATGCGATTTCGTCTGTGATAGCGAGGTCTTCTTCTTTGCCTGAAGTACAAA
>JAGBVS010000174.1 GCA_017630195.1 Bacteroidales bacterium
ATGCGGACACGATGTAGTCATCCTCCTCGACTCTATCACACGTCTTGCCCGTGCTTTCAACACAGTGTCACCAGCATCAGGCAAAGTTCTCTCCGGCGGTGTTGAAGCCAACGCACTTCAAAAACCTAAACGTTTCTTCGGTGCAGCACGTAACATCGAAAACGGCGGCTCACTCACAATCCTTGCTACTGCATTGATTGATACAGGCTCCAAAATGGACGAAGTCATCTTCGAAGAATTCAAAGGAACAGGTAATATGGAACTCCAACTCGACCGTCGCCTCTCTAACAAACGCATCTACCCTGCTATCGATATCGTAGCATCAGGTACACGCCGCGACGACTTATTGGTTGACGAACGAACACTCGCAAGAATCTGGGCTTTAAGAAACCACTTCGCTGATATGACACCAGTGGAAGCAATGGAATTCCTTAAAGACAGAATATCCAAAACTCATTCAAACGAAGAGTTCTTGGCAACGATTGACAAATAAGACTACAAGTCAACAAGACTACAAGACTACAAGACTACAAGTAAAAAAAGACAGCCTAAGCTGTCTTTTTTTATAACTGTTAATTGTCAATTGTAAATTGTCACCAAATCTTCTTTCGTCAAACCGTTGAAGTCGCCCGAACTCATGAATCCTGCTGCTACATTTTCTTTCTTCACATCATTCAACACATTCATCAATTCTTCTTTTGAATGAACTACCTGAATGTCTTTTCTTCCAAAACCTTCAACGATTCTATCATCGCTCATCATATCCAACTTCTTGATTGCCACAGCATGCGGGTCATAAAACACAACCGCCTTGTCGCAATTGTCGAGACAATTTTTATAATGATCAATAAATACTTCGCTAAGGCTGCTATATGTATGTAATTCAAATACAACCAACAAAAATCTTTCTGAATATTGTTCACGTAATGCCTTCACTGTCGCCAGGACTTTTGACGGAGCATGAGCAAAATCGCGAAAGACCAGATTGTTCTTTACCTTATTCTCAAACATCAGTTCAAGACGACGTGAAGCTCCTTTGAAGGAAGAAATAGCTTCATAAAAAACATCATCGCTGATGCCTAATTGTTTACATACATTATAAGCTGCGTTGATATTCTTCATATTATGCTCGCCGAAAATCTGAACGCTGATTTTCTTGTCGCCATAAATAAGACATGTATTTTCGCCATCGCTTTGATATTGATGAATATCGTAACCGTAAGTCGCCACATTGGCTTTCGCAGCAATCTTGTCCGCCTCAGCATCGTTTTTATCGAAGATAAGGCATCCGCCTTTTTCTATAGTATCTACATAAATTCTAAACTGTTCGAGATATGAATCGAAGGTCGGAAAAACGTTGACGTGGTCCCATCCTATTCCGCTAATCACTGCAATATGAGGATGATATTTATGGAACTTAGGCACTCTGTCGATTGGCGAAGTAAGATATTCATCACCTTCTATCACCATATATTTAGCCGATTCGCTGAGACGCACCATCACGTCGAAGCCTTCGAGCTGTGCGCCCACCATGAAATCAGTCTCTATTCCTGCATGTTTCATGACATGAAGAATCATAGAAGTTATTGTAGTCTTGCCGTGACTTCCGCCTATCACGATACGAGTCTTGTCCTTGCTTTGTTCGTAAAGATATTCTGGATATGAATACACTTTAATTCCGAGTTCCTGAGCGCGGATAAGTTCCGGATTATCGATGCGGGCGTGCATTCCGAGAATCACCGACTCGTATGATTCGTCAAGTATTTCCGGATGCCATCCTATCTGTTCCGGCAAGATGCCTTCGTTTTTCAGACGAGTTTTTGAAGGCTCAAAAATCTCGTCATCGGAGCCCGTCACTTCGTAACCCTTTCTATGTAAAGCGATGGCGAGGTTATGCATCGCACTTCCGCCTATAGCAATAAAATGTACTTTCTTCATATCTGTAATAATTTATCGTAATTGCAAAGATAGGAAAAAAGTCAACAAGACTACAAGACAACAAGACAACAAGTTTTTTTAAATTAGGAATGTTTTTGAACTTTGGCTGTTGAATTTTTTTTAGTGATGGAGTGATGGAGTAATGTGAAAAACTTCTCCAACCCCTCTAATCCCTCTATTCCCTCTAATCCCTCTACACCTCTAATTCCTCTAGTCCCTACAAATCCTGAACTCCTGAATTCCTAAAAAAGTTTAGTTCCATTACTTCATTTTTATTCTCCTCAATCAGATACCGGACGAATGCCATTGCACCTCCAACGTCCTGTTCGTGCATTAACAAAGCCGTACCATACGTCATTTAAATTATGTACTGACATAAAATATGCTACGGGATAATCGTCATAAGTCATCATATTATCAGGTGTAGATGTCCAACAACTACCAATACATCAATCTCAAATAGATATATTGTAGGAAAAAATATATAATTGCCATTAGGTCCAGTTATCATCAATCGCTCATTCCCATCATATATTACCCATCTATATGTGCAATTTTCAGCAAGTTCTTTCACTTCATCTAATGTAGGCATTCTCCAAGTGCTGCTCCACTTCGCTCTTGCAGCGTCATAACGGGTGTCGCCTGATATATCTTCAGTAAGGCTGAACGAGCTGCAGTTTTCTGGAGTGTATGATGATTTTGTCTCTATCTCGCCCCAAGCGTATAATTCGCCGAAATCAGTTGTGGATGAGGCTCCTACATTATGCGTCGCCCATTTCAAGCCTGAGGGCAGTCCGAGATCTACGTAAGGATAGCTGTTGATATATCCTGTAGGTTCCTGTTCTTCCGGCACGGTGATAAGACTTTCCTCTTCTGAATAAGCTGTTCCTAATTCATTGGTGGCGTATGCTCTAATATAATATTTTGTGTTGGGAACCAATCCCGTCATTTCTATTGAGAACTCTCCTATGCCACCGCCATCGCTGCTATGATGGTCTTCTGTCGTCGGATTCGGATTGACGCTCCAGCATACGCCTCTTGCCGTAACCTCTGTTCCGCCTTCGTAGGTTACGTATGCCAACATCGTTGCGGAAGTCCTTGTCAAGTCAGATATGTTCACTATGCTGACCATCGGAAGTCCTATAGTGGTGAAT
>JAGBVS010000175.1 GCA_017630195.1 Bacteroidales bacterium
AGAGCCGTTGACGGAGGTCTTCTTGATGAGCATTATATGCCATTAGAAACCACCACTGGTTCACAACTCAGAGTAATTGCATATGCTATAGCTACCATTATGAAGTTTCCCAATAGATGCAAGTATGTCTATTTCGAGAGACAATGGAATAGAGCGAGTTACCGTGTAGGTGGTGTCCCTTTGGCTCAATCAGAACAAGGAAGAGTGAAACATGAGTATGCAATGAGTTTATATCCTGAAGCCGATTTTTCATCACTCCTTCAGGTATCGAGTGACAATGATACGTTCTACTGTCCTTATCCAAAGCAGCGAATCAAGCGTTTGTACCTGGATTTAGTGGAAGGTGGATACATAGCTCACTATACGACATTAGAAGACTTTCAAGGGATATTTGATGCCAATAAGTTCGCCAAACCTGTTGAGTGGATAAAAAGCCAAAGACAATTGTCATACTTCCTGACAGAGGCATTTACATCCACGAATAAAAGATTGGTATGGGTTAAAGCATGCTGCTGTTTTAGAATATTTGGCAAGGTTCCTAATAAAGAGTGCATGGTCTCTGGTCTAGGAGAACTTAAAAGAAAGGGTGTGTATAATACATACGATCCGGAGCTGAAGGATATTGCAAAAAGATATAATGCCAAGTAGTTGAAAATCAGAAAACAAATTCTCTATGAGAACTATATATATAATTGAATTACAAATTAAAAATCAAGGAACAATGAGACGAAATTTATCTTGCCTCATCTCTCTTTTTTGACAAATTTGTAAGGCGTTCGACCTACGTCAGTCCTAAAATTGGGAGAAAAGGCCTAGCTGAATTGCTCAGCACAGCACATGAACTTTTTCAAGAAGAAGTCATTTCATCGAAGAAAAGTTATAAACGCTTTATGAATGACTATCTAAATTCAATCAAGCATCACGACAACGAAGATGCATGGAGTAAGAACGGTCACGAGCAGAATTACAATATTGTATTGACGCTTTTGACTGAGCACGAAGGATTGGTTAGAAATTATCTCTCCAAACCGCAATTTACGCAAGATGATATTGACCAACTTATAGTTGAGTTTTATCGATTTGACATTCCACAAGAAAAGTCAAGTCCGATTGCGACTGAAGAAATCTCAAATGCACGACCAGTTGGTATTCTTAGTGTAATCAATCCAGTAACCCAAAAACATATAGAGCTTATTGTACATATTGCAAATAAAGTTAACCTGTTTAAGGAACAGATTGATGAAAGCGATGCCAAAGCTCTTATGGGTGAAATGAAGATCAGAAGCCTTAGTTCTTCAAATAATACAAGAGTTGTTCTTTTCTTTGACAGATTGGCTTCACACGGTATACTTGTAAATACATGGCAAGTAGACCTTGCGAAACGCCAAATGGTACGCAGTTCCTCTGGTTGCAAATTCCTGGAGCAGCACGATTACTCGTCTACTCTCTATAGATTGAAAGAACGCCCTCCGTCACCCAAGGAACGTGAATTGCTTTCATTGATAGACAAGATTGTTGAGAAGTCAAAGGAAGAAAAGTAAGAAAAAAGAAGAAAAAAATGTTGAGAATCGTGTTGAGAATGATGTAGAGAATCAACATTCTCAATTTTGTGAGCCAACTCATCTCTGTAGCTTTGCCCTCGTAACCGGTTATAACTGAGGGCAAAGCCTTTTTTATTCACTTCAAAAATTAGAAAGATGAAACA
>JAGBVS010000176.1 GCA_017630195.1 Bacteroidales bacterium
GACGATAACCCATACGAAACTCCAATGATGATTTATCCAGCTGTTCACTATACAATGGGTGGTCTCTGGGTTGACTATGAATTACAAACAACAATCCCTGGTTTGTTCGCAGCAGGTGAAGCTAACTTCTCCGACCACGGCGCTAACCGTCTCGGCGCTTCAGCTTTGATGCAAGGCCTTTCAGATGGTTATTTCATCTTGCCTTACACAATGCAAAATTACCTCTCAGACCAAATCGGCGTTCCTCGTTTCAATCCAGACGCTCCAGAATTCATGGAAGCTGAAAAACAAATCCGTGAAAAGATCAACAGACTCATGGCTATCAACGGTAAACAAACTGTTGACTCTATCCACCGTCGCTTAGGTCTTATCATGTGGAACAAAGTCGGTATGGCTCGTAACGAACAAGGCTTGAAAGAAGCTATCGAAGAAATCAAGGCATTACGTAAAGAGTTCTGGCAAGACGTTAAAGTACCTGCTACATCAGGCGGCATGAACAACGAACTTGAAAAAGCTCTTAGAGTAGCCGACTTCTTGGAAATGGGCGAACTCATGGCACGCGACGCTCTCATGCGTAACGAATCATGCGGTGGTCACTTCCGTGAAGAATTCCAAACTCCTGACGGCGAAGCAATGCGTAACGACGCTGAATACAGCTTCGTAGCAGCTTACGAATACCAAGGTCCTGACGCAGAACCTGTATTGTACAAAGAACAACTTAAGTTCGAAAATGTCGAGGTTAAACAAAGAAACTATAAATAATTTTGCACTATGTTGAGTTTAAAGTTAAAAATCTGGAGACAGAAAAATAATTTAGATAAAGGCCGCTTCGTTGAATATAACGTTGACAATATCCCTGAAGAAGCTTCATTCCTCGAGATGCTCGACATCTTGAACGAAAGACTCGTCTTGCAAGGTGAAGACCCTGTCACATTCGATCACGACTGCCGCGAAGGTATCTGCGGTGCTTGTGGCTTGTACATCAACGGTCACCCTCACGGTAAATATAAAAACACCACAACATGCCAACTTCACATGCGTAAGTTCAAAAACGGTGAAACAATCACTATCGAACCATGGCGCTCTGAAGCTTTCCCTATCATCAAGGATTTGATGGTTGACCGCTCTGCTTTAGACAGACTCATCCAATCTGGTGGCTACGTATCAGTACGCACAGGTGGTGTGCCAGACGCAAACGCTCTCCCAATCAACAAACATGACGCTGACCTTTCAATGGACGCTGCTTCATGTATCGGTTGCGGTGCTTGCGTTGCAACATGTAAAAACGGTAGCGCAATGCTCTTCGTATCAGCTAAGTTCTCTCAACTCGCTCTCTTACCACAAGGTCAAGTCGAAACATACGAAAGAGTACAGAAAATGGTTGCAAGAATGGACGAACTCGGATTCGGTAACTGTTCAAACACATACGCATGTATGGCAGAATGTCCAAAAGGTATTTCTGTAACTAACATCGCTAGAATGAACAGACAATTCTTGGCAGCTAAGATAGCAGAACCATTGAAAAAATAATTTGATTATTTTGGGGACGTATGATTGAAACGGATTTGTTTTAGATAATACGTTTCCCCGTTCTATAAAAACGCTTCGATGAAATAATATTCGAAGCGTTTTTTTTTGATATGTTTTTAAATCAGCCGAACGTTGATTTCTTTCAAAGTTTTGTTTAAAAAACCTTTGTTATTAAAAAAAACTTTTGTACCTTTGAGGTTCAAAATCAAGTATATTTTTTTATGCATTATACATTATAAATTAAGCATTTAAGTAAATTATTAACATATAAAAAATAAATATCATGGAATTACCATTTGCAGAATCATGGAAGATCAAGATGGTCGAACCAATCAAAAAGAGCACACGTGAAGAACGTGAACAATGGATGAAAGAAGCTCACTACAATTTGTTCAACTTGAAAGCTGACCAAGTTTACATCGACTGTTTAACAGACTCAGGTACTGGCGCTATGAGCGACCGTCAATGGGCTGCTATGATGATGGGCGACGAAAGCTACGCTGGTTCATCTTCATTCTTCCGTCTCAAAGAAGTTATCACACGCCTCACAGGCTTCGAATATGTTATCCCGACACACCAAGGCCGTGCTGCTGAAAACGTTCTCTTCAGCCACCTCGTAAAGAACGGCGACATCGTTCCAGGTAACTCACACTTCGACACAACAAAAGGTCACATCGAAAGCCGTAAAGCTTTCGCAGTTGACTGCACAGTTGATGAAGCAAAAGACACACAATTAGAAGTTCCTTTCAAAGGTAATGTTGACGTTAAGAAACTTGAAAAATGTCTCGCTGAAAACGCAGAAAAAATTCCTTTCGTTATCGTTACTGTTACAAATAACACAGCTGGTGGTCAACCTGTTTCAATGCAAAACCTCCGCGAAGTTAGAGAAGTTGCTAACAAATATGGCAAACGCGTTATCTTCGACTCAGCACGTTTCGTTGAAAATGCTTACTTCATCAAGACACGTGAAGCTGGTTACGCAGACAAGACTATCAAAGAAATCGTTAAGGAAATGTACCAATATGCAGACGGTATGACAATGTCAGCTAAGAAAGACGGTATCGTTAACATGGGTGGTTTCATCGCTACACATCACGAAGACTGGTTCGAAGGTGCAAAACGTTTCTGCATCCCATTCGAAGGTTACCTCACATACGGTGGTATGAACGGTCGTGATATGGACGCTCTCGCAGTAGGTCTCGACGAAAACACAGAACTCGACAACATCGAAACACGTGTTAAACAAGTTCAATACCTCGCAGCAAAATTAGACGAATACGGTATCCCTTACCAACGTCCAGTTGGTGGTCACGCTCTCTTCGTTGACGCTGACCGCGTTCTCACAAACGTTCCTAAAGAAGAATTCCCTGCACAAACACTCGCTATCGAGCTTTATCTTGAAGCTGGCGTTCGTGGTTGCGAAATCGGTTATATCCTCGCTGACCGTGACCCTGTCACACGCGAAAACCGTTTCGGTGGCTTAGACCTTCTCCGTCTCTGCATCGCTCGCCGCGTTTATACAAACAACCACATGGATGTTATCGCAGCAGCTTTGAAGAACGTTTACGACCGTCGTAACGAAATCAAACACGGTGTACGTATCACATGGGAAACAGAACTCATGCGTCACTTCACAGTTCAATTAGAAAGAATTGAAGATTGATATAATTAGACTATTAGCTTTTGGCTATTGGCTCTTGAACTTAGTTCAACGGCCAACAGCCAATGGCCAATAGCCAATGACCAAAAATATGCTCCTCAATATCCTTTTTATAATCGCCATCACATTCCAGGTAGCAGTCGCTTCTACAGCCTTTGGAATTGATAATTTACAGACAAAATCCAACAATATGCAGCTGAGCAAGAAACTGATGTTTGCTCTTGTCTTGGCTCTCGGTCAGGGTGTTATGTATTCGTTTGGCGATTTGCTCGGTGGTGCGTTCATGCATACAGTATCGAAGTTCTCAAAATGGATAGTATTTGTTCTTTGTTTCTATATTGCGTTCAGAATGCTTATAGAAACCATGAAGATAAGAAAAGGAGCTAACCTTTATTTTGTTGAGACTAATAAACAGCTTTTATTGCTTTCGATAGCACTCGGCGTCAATTCTTTCATCGCTGGACTTATAGCAGAATTTTTACCTTTATTCCAAAATCTGACACCTTGTATTATAATGGCAGCGGCATTTGTATGGTCGATAGTGACAATGCATATACCATTCTCCAAAATGAAACTCACTCTTAACAGCCTTCTAAACTTGATATTCTCGGCAGTCATCGCAGTGGTGGCGATGCTTTTTATGATTAATAATTAATCAATAAATCTAAAAAAAACTTTGGCCTTTTGTCTTTCGTCTTTAGCCTTTTTTGTATCTTTGCGCACTAATTTTTAGTGGCATAATAATGATTCATCTTACAAAAATTTTTCGCTTCGAAGCAGCTCATGCTCTTATGGGTTACGACGGCAGATGCCGTAATATACATGGCCATTCTTACGAGATGCGCGTCACTGTAAAAGGCATGCCAATTATGGACGACAGCAGTCCAAAGAACGGAATGGTGATGGACTTCGGCGACTTGAAAAGAATAGTAAACGAAGAGATTATTGACCATTACGACCACGCTTTCATCATAAATCATAATATGCCTCAGGAATTTGTCGATGAGGTGAAACGTAACTACGAGAGAATCATTGTACTTCCTTACCAACCTACTACAGAATTGATGCTCATCGATTTCTCAAAGAAAATCAAGAGCAGACTGCCGGAAGGAATCCAACTCGTCAAGATTTTTTTGAAAGAGACAGAAGGCTCTTATGCCGAATGGATTGAAGAATAACAAAATTACATTATTAATAAATTTAAACAAGTATGAGAAAGTTTTTAACTACTTTGTTGCTTTTGGTGTTTTTGGCACCATACGCAATGAGAGCTGATGAAGTCATCATTGGCAATGGTACAGAAGAAGACTATTCTGTGCCTTTCAACACAGGTTACACTTATTCATGGAACGAGACTATCTATCCTGGTAGCGAAATTGGTAATGCATGCACAATCAATGCGATCTCTTTCAACTGCAACGCTGCTGACACAATTCCAACTCTTACATTGACAGAAGTTGACATCTACATGGGCATCACTCAAAGAAATAATATGTCATCTTTGTTAGACTGGACACCAGCAGAAGACCTTACTTTGGTTTACTCAGGCGAGAACGTCCTCATCGGTGACACTAAATGGGAAAAAATCAAATTAGACAATCCTTTCTACTATACCGGCAACGGCAACCTCGTTGTTGTTATCGCTAAGAAAACTGATTTCGAATTCAATATGCAATTGAAATGGTATTACACAAAGTCGGCAGAGACAGAGAACACTGTTATGTTCCGTCGCAACGACAGCACGGAATCAATCGCTGATGAATTCCCTAACGGCCATCAAGCTAACGGAAGATTGTCATACAGACCTAACATCAAATTAGAGGTCGTTTACGGTGAGGTTGATTCTCCATTGTCAGTAAATCCTTCTTCATTAGAACTCGGCTATCGTCCTGTTGGTGCTTGGATGCGTCCAATGGAAGTTGTATTGACAACTGAAGAACCTTTGACAATCACTTCTATCTCATCATCAAATTCATTCTTTACAGTCAGTGAGGTAGAATTGCCTTATGAATTGACAGCTGAAAATACTTTAAAATTAAAAGTCTCTCATTTCGCTGGTAACGATGGCCAACAAAATGGCGAAATAGTTATCAATCATACTTTAGGCACTGAAACAATACCAGTGACTGCGACAGCTTATACTCCACAAACTAACGACGTATGGGAAATGCCGGTAGTGGTTTCTTCATATCCTTTCGTCGATTCACCAGAATACAGCGCATTGCAAAATAACTATTTGCTCCCAGGTGATGAGGCAGACGGCACTGACGTTGTGTATCGTCTTAACTTCTCAGAAGAAACAACATTCTCGGCTGCTGTAACAGGCAATAACGGTAAAGTGGCTTTATATGCAGCTCACTTCAACGGCAAAGGCGGCCCTGATGTTAACAATTACTACGGAGCTGAACCTGATGACGATGACGACGACGACCCATATCAAGAACCATTGGGAGAATCATTCATCTTCGATTTCAACGACGGCTCAATGGATGGATGGAAAACAAAAGACGCTGACGGCGACTATTGCAACTGGGCTGTATCTAACGGCGGCGGCATAGATGGATATGAAGGATCAAAATGCATCTATTCTGAATCATATTCACCAACATCAAACGCAGCTCTCACTCCAGACAACTATATCTATACCGACGGCACTTACACAATAACAGATAACTCAATGCTCTCATTCCATGCATTGCCTTTGGATACTTACTACAGCGATGAACATTATGGTGTTGTAGTCTCATTAGACGGAGTTAACTTCACAACAATCTGGGAACATACAGTACAATATGACGAAGTAGCAGAATGGCAATATAAAACCATCGACCTCAGTGATTATTCAGGACGTAATGTGTTTATTGGTTTACGTCACTTCGACTGTACAAACGAATATGCTATCCTCATCGACAATGTACAACTTACATCAGGAAATAAAACAAGAAGCAGTAATATCAGCAATCAAACAGTTCCTGCAGGCGTTTATTATCTCGTAGCTTCAGCAACAGAACAATTCTCAGTTTCTATCAATACAAAAAATGATGGCGGTTATAACACAGTGGCTGAAGTTGTAGCTCAGGAAATTGACGATAACAACGTAAGCGTAGTATGGAGCTGGGACTTCATTAACGAAGCTAAAGAAGAAACTTCAGAAGTATCTAACTTCAAACTCTATAGAAAAAATAATGACACACAAGAAGAAATTCTCATCGCTGATAACGTGACAGATACAACATACGTTGACGCTACATGGGGCGACGCAATAAGCGGTGTTTATAGATATGGCGTTTCTGTTGTCTATGCAGAATCAAAATTTGAAACTCCTATCGTTTGGTCCAATAATATCGACAAAGACATGGCAATATCTGTAACTGTTAATGTTGAAGCTTCAAATGGCGCTTCTGTAGCAGGAACACACGTGTCTTTCGTCAGCGTAAACGATGTGACATACAGTTATGAAACAATCTTAGATGAATCAGGTACTTATACTTGGGGTGACTTCCGCATCGGTACTTATCAATATACAATATCATTGGAAGGCTTTGAGTCATGCGCTACAAATGAAGTTGTGGAAATAACAGAATCTACAGTTATAGATTGTACACTCGAAGAAATGTTCCATGTAGGTGACTTCTACGTCTCTCCAACAGGATGGGCAATGTGGAATGATGAAGCTGCTTCATTTGAAGTGAAATTAAACGGTCAAAACGTCGCAGAAGTAACAACTCCTTACTATCAATTCGATGTGACAAGTCTCGTACAAGGTCAGGAATATACAGCGACAGTTATTGGCTCAAAAGAAATGGAATACACATGGACATATAACTCATGTGAAAACTTCGTTAGCGCTAATGACTTTGAAGCTGTCGTTAACGGAAATACAGTAGAACTCTCATGGCAACTTCCAATCGGTGCTTTTTCAAAAGAATTTATGTTCGACTTTGAAGACGGAACCTTAGACGGATTCGTTACAATCGACGCTAACAACGATGGCGTGTCATGGATGAACTCTAACCAACATTCATCAGTTGACTGCGGTTATCAAAGCCATTACAGCGCAATCTCATGTTCATATTATAATTTCTACGACATAGAACCAAACGACTATCTCGTTACAGCTAAGAAATATAATATCACAGAAAGTTCTAAACTCGTTTTCAGAGTATGTGCCGAAAACCAGATGTTTTGCGCAGAACATTACGGCGTTGCTATCTCAACAAACAGCAATACCAATGCTGATGACTTCACCATGATTTGGGAAGAAACATTGACAGCTAAAGAAGGCGCTAAGGCAGACCGCAACGAACGTGCTCAAGGTACATATTATGAAAAAATCGTTGATTTAAGCGCATACGCAGGTCAGGATGTTTATATCGCAATACGTCACTTCGACTGCTTCGGTCAGTTCTTCATCAATATAGATAATTTAACATTGACAACAACAAGCAAAGACGAACCTAACTTTACAGATCTCGAAGTTCTCGGTGCAATGGTTTATCGTAACGGTGAACTTCTCACAGCAGAACCTATAGATAAAAACGAATACACTGACGTTGCTCCTGGTTATGGCGACATCGAATATTCAGTAAGAGTAGTATATGGCGGTGAAGAAGATACATACTATGCAATGTCATGCCCATTGACAGAAGAAGTTACAGTAGCCAGAGTTTGCGATGCTCCTAAGCGTCTCTATGGTGAAGAAGGCTTCAACGAAAACGGCGAAAGCGGAATATCATTGGTATGGCCTTACACAATGCATGGCTCACAGTGGTTGTATTATGATGACAATACAGTGGTAACAGCTCTCGGTATAAGTGGCGAACCTTTCTACTGGGGTATCATGTTCCCAGCTGAAGATCTTGAGTTCTACGGCGGCACATATCTGACAAAAGTCTCAATGTACGACAGAGAAGGTCACGATGGTAACATCAATATCTATTATGGTGGTGACGACGCTCCTGAAGTCTTGGTTCACACCCAGCCTTATGCATGTACAGGTTCAGGCCAATTTGTAGAATACGAACTCACAGCACCGCTTCCAATAGATCCTTCTATGAACTTGTGGGTTACTTTCAACAACAATAACGGTAGCTTCCCGGCAGCAGTATGCGCATCAACAGGTGATCCTAACGGCCGTTGGATTTCATTTGATGGCAGCTATTGGGTTGACGTAGCTACACAGGCAATGAACTACACATGGATGATTCGTGCTTTCGTGACAAGCGAACTCAAAGGCACTATGGAACTTGATAACAGCAAAGAAAACATCTTCGAACATTATAACGTATATCGCGGAACTTCAAGCAGCAATATGGAAGTTGTAGCAGAACCAACAGTAGGTAACTACTTCGACGTGGTTGAACCAGGTACATATTACTACCAAGTCACATCAGTTTATACTATCGATGGCGAAGAATGTGAATCAGATCCTGCCTACTCATACGAAAATCCAGAACAGGATTATATCGTTGTTGAGGCTACATTGATAGGTGAAAACGGCGTTGATGGCATGATGGTTTATCCAAATCCTGCTAAAGACAACTTAAACATCAAAGCTGAAAACATGAGCCGTATTACTATCACCAACACATTAGGTCAAGTTGTATATGATGTCGCTGCCGATACAGACAACGCAGTCATCGACATGACACAATTTGAAGCAGGTGTTTATATGGTACGCATCATCACTGACAACGGCGTTGCTGTTGAAAGAATTTCTAAATTCTAAGCTTTCAGAATAGTTTATAAAGATTTTATAGGAAAAGAGGGACTAAAGGAAAGAGGTGAAACTTTCCTTTAGTCCCTTTTTTTAGGATTTCAGTATTTCAGGAATTCAGGTGATGTAATAATTTCATTGTTGACTTTATCGCTCCATCACTTCATTACTCCATCACTAAAAAAGTTCAACAGCCAAAACTTTCTGAGTTTCTGTGATTCTGAATTTCTTGTTTATAAAAAATAGTGGCGGTGTAAATTGATATTTTGGCGGTGTAAATTATAAAAAAGTGGCGGTGTAAAATATTTGTGTCGTTTAATTTGTTATCTTTGTGATTGTAATAATTATGATATTAATTTATGATTTCAAATGACTTACAAGATAAAATAAAGCAATGTGACGCTTTTCAACATGAACTTTGGTCATATCGTCCGTTGTCTCCAGAGACATTGATGTCGTTGAAAGAATATTATAGAATAGGAACAACATATTCGAGTAATGCTATCGAAGGAAATAGTTTGACAGAATCGGAGACAAAAGTTGTTATAGAGAACGGACTGACTATAGAAGGAAAGCCATTGCGTGATATTTATGAAGCTGTAGGACATGCTAAAGCATACGATTATTTGTATGAATTAAATCGTGAAGAACCGATTACCGAAGAAATAATATGCAATATTCATAAGTTTTTTTATCAGCAGATTGATGCGGATAAAGCAGGAGTATTCCGCAAGGTTCCAGTTTTTATTAGTGGCAGCAGATATGCAGTAGCGCCTGTTTCAGAAATTAGCAAACGTGTTAGACAGTTGGTTCAATGGTATAACAACAATGAAAATAAATTGCATCCTGTTATTTTGGCGGCAGAATTGCACAAGCGTTTTGTCTTCATACATCCATTTATAGATGGAAATGGTCGTGTAGCGCGTTTATTGATGAATTTATCATTGATGCGTAATGATTATAATATCGCTATAATTCCAGCTGTAACACGAGCTGAATATATAGAAGTCCTGGAAAAGGCCCACAATAATGATGAGGTTTTTACGTCATTTATTGCAGACAGAATAATGATGACTCAGTTGGAGATACTTAGACTTTTCCGTGAGATAGAACCTGAACCTCAAAAAGTAGATTTTGAAAAATTGTTATTAGATACAATTATAAGCAATCCAGGTTTGAATGCACCATCTTTATCAAAGAGATTAGGTAGAAGTCTTAGAACTACGCAACGATATTTGAAAAAATTAAGTGATAAAAAACTAATAATTTTTAAAGGTGTTGCCAAAAACGGAGGATATTTTGGAGTTTAGGATTTCTGGATTTTAGGAATTGAGGTGAGGTAATAATATCACTCCATTACTCCATCACTAAAAAAAAGTTCAACAGCCTTAGCTCAATAGCCAAAGTTCAAAAATAACTCCTAATTAAAAAAAACTTGTAGTCTTGTAGTCTTGTTGACTTGTGGTCTTTTTTCTTATCTTTGCATCTATGATATCAGTACAAAATCTTAGCATGCAGTTTACAGGTGAAGACCTCTTCACCGACATCAATTTTATGATTCGCGAGAAAGACAGAATAGGCCTCGTCGGCAAAAACGGCGCAGGCAAGACTACTCTCATTCGTCTTTTGTGCGGACTTGAACAACCTTATAAAGGCGACGTGATAATGTCGGACGACGTCACTGTCGGTTATCTTCCTCAGGAGAAAAATGTCAAGAGCGAGAAGACTGTCCTCGACGAGGCAATGACGGCTTTTGAAGAATATTACGAGATAGAACGTCAGCTTGCTAAATTGCAGGATGAGCTTTCTGACAGAGAAGACTATGAGAGCGCTTCATATCAGCGTCTCTGCGAAAAGATGAGTCATCTCAACGAGCGTCTCGCAATTATGGGCGGTCATTCTATCGAGGGCGAGGCTGAGCAGATTCTCATAGGTCTCGGCTTCGAACATAACGACATGCAACGTCAGATGCGAGAGTTTAGCAACGGATGGCAGATGCGTGTGGAACTCGCCAAGATTCTCCTTCGTAAACCTAAATTGTTGCTTCTCGACGAACCTACCAACCACCTCGACATTGAGTCAATACAATGGTTAGAAGGTTTTTTGAAAAACTATTACGGAGCTATCTTCATGGTGTCGCACGACAGGGCTTTCCTCGACCATATCACCATAAGAACGATAGAGATTTCATGCGGCAAGATTTACGATTATAAGTGCTCTTATTCCGAATTTATTGAGAGAAGAGAAGAGCGTATCGATATACAGAAGGCAGCCTTCGACAATCAGCAGCGTGAGATAAAAGAGATTGAGGCTTTCATTGAACGTTTCAGATATAAGGCTACTAAAGCCAAACAGGTGCAGTCGAGAGTGAAGCAGTTAGAGAAGATGGACGTGGTGCAAATCGACGACCAGGATAAGTCGGCCATGCACTTCAAGTTCCCGCCAGCACCGCATTCTGGTAAGGTGACTCTCGAAATCAATAATCTGTCGAAGTCGTACGGCGAGAAAAACATCCTTAACAATATAAACCTCCTCATCCCAAGAGGGGAGAAGATAGCTTTCGTGGGTCGTAACGGCGAAGGTAAATCTACCTTGTCTAAAATCATAGCCGGCGTCTTGGATTATGAGGGCGAGTTGAAACTCGGTCACGAGGTGAAGATTGGTTATTACGCCCAGAACCAGCAGGATATGTTAGACCCGGAGAAGACCGTCTTTGAAACCCTCGATGACGTCGCTACTGGCGATATGCGTGTCAAGGTGAAATCGCTGCTTGGTGCTTTCCTCTTCAGCGGAGAGGCTATAGATAAAAAGGTGAAGGTGTTGTCGGGAGGTGAGAAAGCTCGTCTCTCATTGGCTAAGATGCTCCTTTTCCCAACGAATCTCCTTATACTTGACGAACCTACTAACCACCTCGATATGCTGTCGAAAGACATCCTCAAGTCGGCATTGCTGCAGTTTGACGGAACTTTGATAATAGTCTCTCACGACCGTGACTTCCTCCAAGGTCTGACAAATAAGGTCTATGAGTTTAGAAAACCTAATATCAAAGAATATATCGGCGACATCTACGATTTCTTAGAAGAGAAGAAAATGAAAGAACTCGACGACCTCAACAAGAAGATGAAGTCGATGCCAACGGAAAACAATATCTCTCAAGGCAAGTTAGATTACGAGACTAAGAAGCAAAACGACAGAGAGATAAAACGTATAGAGAGAGAAATAAAGAAAATAGAAGAACAGATTGAATCTTTGGAGAATGAAATTGCTGAGATGGACAAGGTGATGTCGTCTCCTACAGACTATCCTAATATCAATATCGATAATGCCTGGTATTCATCATACGGGGAGAAAAAAGAAAGACTCCAAGATTTGATGAACCAGTGGGAAGAGAAATCAATGAGTATATAAGAATAAAGGCGGTTGAACTAGTTCAACCGCCTCTTAGTTTATTATTCAACTACCACCATTGGCATCAAGGCTTGTATGCCTTCGATTCTGCTGATATTTTCTATTGCTTCGAGATATTTATATGAAGAGCCTAAGTTATTCTTCATGACAGCTTTTGTATAATATTCCTGTGTCTCGGTCTTGAAGAGGTCTTCAAAAGGATCTTTTTGTTTAGGAAATTCTTTTATAGAATAAGAAGTGAGACCGGCTTTGTCGGCTGCGTAAGCGATAGCTTTGTCGATGCCGCCGAGTTCGTCAACCAAACCTATTTCTAATGCGTCGGTGCCGCTCCATACTCTTCCTTGTGCGATGCTATCGACGAAAGTCTTGCGCAGACCTCTTGTCTCTGATACCAAGGTGATGAAGTTATCGTATGTTTCGGTGACGTGTTTTTGCATCATAGTCATTTGATAAGGGCTGAGCGGTTTGGATAATGTGCCGAAGTCGGAGTTTTTGTTTGTCTTTACTTCATCGAAAGTGAGGCCTATTTTGTCGTTGAGGAAGCCTTCGAAATTAGGTATAGTTCCGAAGACGCCTATAGAGCCTGTCAATGTGTTAGGGTCGGCGAAGATATAATCTGCTGTCGATGAAATCCAGTAGCCGCCAGATGCTGCGTAGTTGCCCATTGAAACGATGACTGGTTTCTCTTTTGCAGCGAGTTCCACTTCGCGGCGGATGACTTCTGAAGCTACGGCGCTGCCGCCAGGTGAGTTGACTCTCATGACGATGGCTTTCACTTTATTGTCGTTTCTTGCCTGACGTAATGCTGCTGATAGGGTAGTGGAGCCTATTTTGTTATCATCGCCTTCTCCGTCGAAGATTTGTCCTGATGCATAAACGATGGCGATTTTGTCTTCACCTTTATATAATTCAGGCCTTACCTTGGCATATTGTGTATTCTTAATGATATTTAACTTCTTGTTGTCTGGTGTGTTTGTGAGTTCGTGAAGTTTTGCGAGAAGTTCGTCTTTGTAAATTAATTCATCAACGAAGCCATATTCTACGGCAGCTTGTGAGTTGAACATTAATGTTAAATCATCTGCCATTTGGTTGATGGTGTTGACATCAATATTTCTTGCAACGCTGATGTCATTGCATATTTTATTCCATATAGAATTTAACAAGACGCTTGTTTGTTCTTTGTTAGCTTCGCTCATTTCGTCGAGGAAGTAAGGTTCTACTGCACTCTTGAATTTATTGTTTGCCGGTCTTATGATTTGCATCTCGATGTCTAATTTTTCGAGAAGATGTTTGTAGAACATACTTTGTGATGCCATGCCGTGAATATCTAAAATGCCGTCAGGAAGCATGTAAATTTTGTCAGATACACTTGCCAAATAATATGCGCTTTGACTATATGTTTCAGAATAGCTGATAATGAATTTACCTGATTCTTTAAAACTGATAAGTCTGTTTCTAAGCTCTTCAATGTTAGCGCTTGAAGTACCAATCATTGACAAATCTAAGAATATACCTTCTATATTTGAATCAGTTGCAGCTGCATCAATATTGTTTAAGATGTCGTTCATGCCAGCCATATCAATATCATCGATATTAAAGTACATTTCTAAACTATTCTTATTTGTTCTTTCTGGAATGTCGTAGTTAAGATTCATGTATAAGACAGTCTTTGGTTTTAACGTTACATTTGTCTCTGATGATTTAGCTACAGAAGAGACAAAACTGCCAATTAGTAATATTACCAATACTATCAATAGCACAGCCGAGCCGAGGAATGATGCGAAAAATGTTTTAAAGAATGATTTCATGATTTTAGGATTTATTATACGTTTACGTTTGATTATTTTGCTTCAAAGATACAAATTATTTTTATTTTTGTATTAAAAAAACGTGATATTATGACAAGATTTTCATTCATACTTCTTGGTTCTAATATGGGAGATAGAGAAGTAGTTTTAGATAATGCTATTAAAGAAATTGAGAAGCGATGTGGTAGAATAGTAAATAAATCATCTCTTTATGAATCAGAGCCTTGGGGTTTTAATACTGATTTATATTTTTTAAATCAGGCTATAGCTGTTGAAACAGAGCTCGAACCTCATGATTTGTTAAAGGAATTGTTGACGATAGAGGCGGAATTAGGAAGAAGAAGAAACGAGAATCATATAGGCTACGAATCGCGACCAATAGATTTGGATATTATTTATATTGATGATATGATTAATGAGGATGAAGATTTGATTTTGCCTCATCCGAGAATGCATTTGCGCAGATTTGTACTTGTTCCTTTGAGTGAAATATCGCCTGATTTTGTACATCCGATTTTAAAAGAAACGAATTCAAATCTTCTTGATAGGTGTGAAGACCAATCAGAGGTTAGGTTATATTAAGAGAAATAAAAAAAGGTTGCCCGTTTGAGCAACCTTTTCATTATCATATAATTTTATTTATTTTATTGTTGTAATCACAACGCTTGCACGACGTAATTGAGGTAATAATTGTTTGATTTGAGGATATTGTTCCATTAAATCTTTCAATGTTTCTTCGCGGTTTGAAGAGTTCTTGATTTCATCAATTATTTCTTCACTATTTTCGATGTCAGAAGCAGCGATTGCATTCATGAGACCTTCCCAGTCAGCACCTTTGTTAGTGATTTCGATGCGTTCTGTTTCAATTTCGCCGAGTTCTTTTTTGATTATTTCAACAGCTTCTTCAGCGCGTTTTTGAGCGAGGCGTTCGTTATATGCGTTGTTGCCTTCTGGAGAAGCATAACCTTCAACGATAATTCTGTTTACTGCAGAACCGTCTGTTACTTGGTTAGAAGCTCTGTTGAGAGCGTCGATGTTTGTTTGTGTTTTAACTTTTTGAGCACCATTCTTAGGGAATGAGATGTCGCTATAGTTATTATTGATAACTGTTGCTGGGCTTAAAACGCTTTCTTGTTTTGGTTTTGATGCTTCATATTCTTCGATAGCGTCTTTAACAGCTTGTTTAAGTTCTTCTGGAGTTATGTAAGATGATTTAGCTTCTTCTTCAGCAGCAGCTTCTTCAGCTTGTTGTTGTGCTACAGCTTCTTTAACAGCTTGTTTAATGTCTTCAGCTGTTACGTTTTCATCTTTAGAATTCAAACCGCATAATCTGTTGAATTTGTATCTTAAACCGACATTGATTGTTGAATATACGTCATAGTTGTAACCGTCTGTTAAACAATCCATCAAGTCAGTGTTTGTATAATTGTTTGTAACGTCAGCATAAAATTCTGTTGTTTCGTTGTAGTCGTATGTTAATTCAACACCCACTGGGAATGTGAAAGCTGTTTTTCTGCCGTTGATGCCATCACCTCTGTTGTTGTTATCATCGTTGTTGTTGTAACCGACATGAACAACTTCTGTATTATCTTCAGTCATAAAGTAATTAGTTGCTCTGAATTGTGTTTGGCCAATACCAACGTGAGGATATAAAGTAACTTTGCGGTCTTCTTTTTCACCGAAGATTAAGCCGATTACGTCAGCAGAAAGGTTAAGGGATGCGTTTAAGAAATTAGCGTCTCCCATTTCGAAATTAAATTCTGGAACTCTACCATTACCATTATAGCTGCCTTTGCCTAATTTAGCGTAGATTCTGTAGTAATTACGGAAATCAAAACCAGCGCCTATGCTGAAATTGCTACGCATTGTGCTTAAATAGAAGTTATTGTCAGCAAATAACAATGTTGCACCACCATCGAATGTTAAGTACCAGTAATTGCAGAATTCATCTGTTGATTTGAAGATGTCATGAATTTTGTTGTTCAAGACGTAATTTGCACCTAAATTAATTGAATAGAACCAATCGTTATGGTGATCGCCAGGTTTTAAACCGTCGATTAAGTCAGAGTCGGTATAGTTTGTTGTGAAATCTAAATAAACATTCCATTGAGGATTTACCTTATAGTTAAGTTCCAAACCCATTGGAATTGTTGCGATGTTCTTTCTACCATTGATACCACCTTTATTAACATTGCTGTCTTTGCTATAACCTTCTTTAAAATATGTGCTGCCGTCTGTATTGGTCAAGTTGATTCTATATTGAAGTTGACCTATACCGATATGAGGGATAGCGCTGAATTTTCTATCTGGGTTGTAGCCCAAAATGATGTTTGTTAAATCCAATGTCAAATTGAGGTTTGCTTCTAAGTAGTTTAATTGTTCTAAGTTATGATTTTCATAACCGCCATTAAATGAACCATAACCAACATTAGCTTTCAAACCAATGTAATTGTCAAACTTGTAACCAACTCCTAAATGTCCATTCATGTCAAGTTTGAGTTTGTTAAAGTCACCATTTAAGATACCTAATCCCAAGTCACCTGAGATGTAGAAGTTATTCTTTTGACTTGGTGCCTCATTAGTACTTTCTTGAGCTATAACAAACATTGAACTCATTGCTATAGCAATTGTAAGCATTAATTTTTTAAAAGTAACCATACGCATATTATTTTTTTTGTTTCTTAACTATTATTTAATTATTCACAAGGTGAATATATTTTCTTATTACTATTTCCTGTCTTTTTACCTAACACGTAGCTAACTCCAAGAGTAACAGAGCTAGAGTAGTCGTTAGCACCTCTTTTTTCGCAGTCTAACCAATCAGTATCATACCAATTAGCTTCAATATTTAAATTTAATTTTGTATAACTTGATATTGCATAATTGAAGTTGATGCCTCCTGTAATTGTCATGACAGTTCTTCTTCCTTCGTCGTTATATCCAACTTTTCTTTCTTGGTTACCGGAGTTATAATTTGGATGTGCGTCCATCCAATAATCGGAGTATCTAATATGTCCTCTATGATAGATTTGACCCAAACCTGCAATAGGAACTATATGGAATCTTCTGCTTGGTGAATAACCTGAAATTAAATTAGTTAAATTCAATGTTAAGTTAAGATTAGCTTTTATACCATCTATATGTATAACTTCCAGCCAACCACCATATTCTCCGTCAAATGTTGTATATCCAATTTTTGCTTCAACGCCTATAAATTCTGAAATTTGATAGCCTACTCCGATATTGCTTTCAAGACCAGGTTTGTAACTGTGGTTGTCACCTTGGAGAATGGAGGCTCCTAAGTTTCCTGTTAAATAGACGAAATTCTTTTGCTCGTTGTATTTGATGAGCTTTTGGATTGGACTGTTTTTTGTATAATTATTATTGTTTTTCTTTACTTTAGTGTAATTAATAGGTTTAAAGTTTTTGTTACTTGATGAAAATCTACCTTCTATTTGTCCGTAAAATGCCAATGGACATAGCATTAACAATGTAAGGATAATTTTTTTTGTAAAATTCAACATCACGATATTCCTTTATTTTATTTTGATAAATTTTATGCGAAAATATAATATATAGCATACAAAAATAATAAAATTATTATAATGCGTGATGTTTTTGAGTAATTTTTTTTGTAAAAAAAAGCCGCATTTAGCGGCTTGATTATTAGATACTTATGTTTATTCAACTAATGCAATGAATTCAGGTTCGTCTTGCATATACGCAAATTCCATGTCATATTTTGCGATATTCTTGATTTTAGAATCTTTTTTGACTGCTTTAGCAAGATGTTTTATGCTTTTCTCTATGTCTTTTGTCCTTGCTGCAATGATAGCTTGCAGATACAAAGTCTTGCCATTTTCTTCCAAACAACTGACAGTTTCTTCTGCGACAATGTACTTCTTGTCTAATGTCTGCGCCAATGCAACATTGTAATCGCAATTAGGATTGTCTTTAGACATTAACTTGATGGCTTTGTCATAATTGCCTTTGTATATATTGACAACACCTTCATTATAATTTGTGTTGACTCCTAATTTTTTCGCTTGATTGAACAAATCTGCCGCAGTCTCGTAATCGTTTTCAAAAATGGCTATTATGCCTAAATTGTTGTATGCTTCTCCCAACAAATCATCTATTTCTATTGCTTGGTTCAAGAGATGTTTCGCATGTTTGGTGTTGCCTTTTTCAATAGCTACAGCTCCTGCATTGCAATATGGTTCGGCATTGTTAGGATATGTCTCTATTGCAGTGATGTATATCATTTCTTTGTTTTTCAATTCTTTTACCAAAGTCGCTGCATACATCATTTGATCGCAACTTAAAGATTGAGGATTGTTGGTGCAAGCTTTTGTGATTGCCTCGTCGCTCATTGTTGGTTCAATGGTGTTCACCTTTACAATAGTACGTCGTAACGATGGGAAGATATTCTTTTCCAACTCCGGATATTGTTTGATGTATTTGTTTAATTGAGCAACTCTCTCTTCAGGAGATTGCTTTTTTAATGTGTTGAGAATTATCTGTTTGTCTTTTATGTTAGAATTTTCGATGGCTTTCATCAGGCCGTCCCAGTCTGCGCCTTTGCCTTGCGTCATGAATTCGATGTCGTTGACGTTTTTATAAGTTACATGTGAATTCTTTTGAGCTGATAATGACTCTAATCTTTTTTTCAAAAATTCCTCGGTCATTTGGGCTCTCTTGTTCGATAAGTTCTTGTTGTAACTTAAAGGACCTTCTGGTGATGCCCATCCGATAATCTCAATATTGTCGATGTCCCAGCCTTTCATTATGTGCGATGTTAAATCGTGGATTGCATTTTTGTTCTGCATATTTTTGTTTAAAGGCACAGCCCAGTTGATGGCATCAGAGTTTACCATGAAGAAAATGTCGCCGTTGTCGGTGGTGATGTTTTGTTTCATGTCGGGTTTTGCGTAGGCTGTTTTAAGCGCGTTTTTATCAATGTTTTGAGCAGTGTTGATAACGCCTTCTCCAATTAAAACGGCATTGCATAAAACGAAATCTTCATGGTCTTTGATTGATTTCTGATTGTGATGGACAGTCTCTTTGAATTTGTAAACAATAGGTTCTGCAATCAATAAAGAATTGTACATGTCGTCAATGTAAGGTATTGTGACGGTGTAAGAAAAAGCGCCGCCATTTTTCTTGCTGACAACGATTCCTTCGCCATCGACTTTCTCTCCGATGAAATTCATGGATGGCAATTCTGTCTCTCCGTTTTCATAAACTAAAACAGGAGTGATGTTCATGACGGTTTTCTTGTTGAAATATTTTGGAGGAAATTCTGTCTCTACGGTCACGGTGACCATATTGCCTTTGTTTTCCAAAATCTGCGGCGAAGCGTTTATATAAACCTTATTAATGTGCTTCGCCATGCTTTTTACATCATGATTCTTAGCATGAAAAATCATAGGTGTCATAATCATGATGACAACCATGATTGTCTTGAATAGTGAATTGAACTTTTTCATCTTTTGTTGTTTTTAAGTTTGTAAAGAAACAAAGATGGTTGCTTAAAGTTCAATGTTTGTAGTTTATAGTTATGCTGCTATTTTTTCCAGAGGGAGTTGAATATTTCATACATCAGAATGCCTCCGCTGATTGAGACATTCAGCGAGTGTTTCGTTCCTTCTTGTGGTATTTCGATTGCATTGTCGCAATATTGTAATATTTCATCATCAACGCCATCGACTTCATTGCCGAATATATATGCGCTTTTCTCTTTGTGAATGAAATCGTTTAACATCACGCTTCCTTCAATCTGTTCTACAGCATTAATCGTGTAATTGTTTTCCTTTAAATATACACAAGCTTCTTCTGTGGTTTCAAAATAACGCCATTTGACGCTTTCTTCTGCGCCTAAAGCGGTCTTGTGTATCTCACGATGCGGCGGACATGCCGTTATTCCGCACAGAAAAATCTCTCCTATTCTGAAGGCATCCGCAGTGCGGAAAAAAGATCCGATATTACTCAATGAACGAACATTGTCTAAAACAATAATAACATCTAATTTTTCAACTTGTTGATATTCAGATAAACTTAATCTGTTCAACTCGGGCATCGTAAGTTTTCGCATCGCAATTCTATTTTATGGCAAAAATAATGTTTTATCAAAAACGAAACGACAATAAAAATATTTATCTTTGTAATTTAAAGAAAATTAAAAATAACGGAAGACTTTATGGCAAAGACAGACAAAGAAAATCAAGAACTTGAAACCCCTTTGATGAAACAATATTATTCTTTCAAGTCGAAATATCCAGAGGCTTTGCTGCTGTTCAGAGTGGGCGATTTTTATGAAACATTCGGCGAAGATGCCATCAAGACTTCCGAAATACTTGGTATCGTCCTGACTAAAAGAGGCAAGTCGGCGGCTACTGCTACCGAACTCGCCGGTTTCCCTCATCATGCACTCGACACTTATCTGCCTAAACTCGTCAAAGCAGGTCAGAAAGTGGCCGTATGTGAGCAACTCGAAGACCCTAAACTTACCAAGAAAATCGTTAAACGTGGCATAACGGAACTCGTCACTCCAGGCATAACTTACGACGATAATGTGCTCGTACAAAAAGAAAATAATTTCCTCGCATCTATACATATTGATGATAAAGAATCGGGAATTGCTTTCCTCGATGTCTCGACAGGTGAGTTTTATCTTACTCAAGGAAATAATGAATATATCGACAAACTGCTCCAGAGCTTCAACCCTTCCGAGGTGCTCTGCCAGAGAAACAAACGCAAATTGTTTATAGAGAATTTCAGCGAGAAATATTATATGACGGTGTTCGACGACTGGGTCTTTACCGACGATTATGCCAATGATATTCTCACACGTCATTTCAATACTAATTCCCTTAAAGGATTTGGCGTCAACGATTTCCCTAAAGGTATAATAGCAGCAGGAGCCGCTATTCATTATCTTCACGAAACACAACACGATAAAATATCTTATATAAGCTCGTTGTCGCGCATCGACCAAGGTCAGTTCGTGTGGCTCGATAAATTCACAATCAGGAATCTCGAACTTCTTCATTCCGCAAACGCTAATGCCAAGACTTTGATTGACGTCATCGACAAGACATCTTCACCTATGGGCAGCCGCCTCATGCGTCGTTGGCTTTCTCTCCCGCTGAAAAACAAGGAACAGATAAACGCTCGTTATGAAGTGGTGGATTATTTTACACAAAATAATGAACTTATCTCGCCGTTCCAAGACGCAATTCGTCAGATAGGCGATTTGGAACGTCTCATCTCCAAAGTCTCGTTGCTGCGCATCAATCCGAGAGAACTGCTGCAAGTGGCAAGAGCTCTCGACAATATTGAACTGATAAAAAATCTTTGCGCACAAAGCAATAACCAGGCCTTGAAATTATATGCCGAACAGTTTAATGTCTGCGATACGATACGGCAGAGAATAAAAAATGTGATAAATGCTGATGCTCCGGCGCTCATTTCCAAAGGACACATTATTAATGATGGCGTTGATGAAGAACTTGATTCGCTCCGATTGTTGTCGCGTTCGGGAAAAGATTATCTCATGGATATTCAAAAACGCGAGTCGGCAGCAACAGGAATATCGTCGTTGAAGATAGGTTACAATAATGTTTTCGGTTATTATCTTGAAGTGACCAATCTTCATAAGGATAAGGTGCCTTCAGAATGGATTCGCAAACAGACTCTGGCTAATGCTGAACGTTATATCACAGAGGAACTTAAAGAATACGAACAGAAGATTCTCGGCGCTGATGAGAAAATACAGGCTATCGAAGAACGCATTTATTTTGAATTGATGAACGCCTGTGGCGAGTTTATTGCTCCTATCCAGCTCGACGCTTCTCTCGTAGCTAAGATAGATTGTCTGATTAGCTTCGCAGCAGTGGCTTTGAAAAATAATTACGTCAAACCTGAAATTGATGAGTCTTACGTCATTGATATTAAGGAAGGTCGTCATCCGGTCATCGAACAGATGATGCCTGTTGGCGAACAATATATTTCCAATGATGTTTATTTAGATAGAGAAAAACAGCAGATTATAATTATAACCGGACCTAATATGTCGGGTAAGTCGGCTTTGTTGCGACAGACAGCCTTGATAGTTCTTCTCGCTCAGATCGGATGCTTTGTTCCTGCCGAATCGGCACGCATCGGCCTCGTGGACAAGATTTTCACAAGGGTAGGAGCGAGCGATAATATATCTTCAGGCGAATCTACTTTCATGGTGGAGATGAACGAAACAGCGAGCATCTTGAATAATATCTCTAACAGAAGCCTCGTGCTCCTCGATGAGATAGGCAGAGGAACAAGTACATACGACGGAATCAGCATCGCTTGGGCTATCACTGAATATCTTCACGAACATCCTCAATGCCGTGCTAAGGTTTTGTTCGCGACGCATTATCATGAGCTTATTGAAATGGAAGGTTCTTTCAAACGAATAAAGAACTATCATGTGAGCGTGAAGGAAATGAACGACAAGGTCATATTTTTGAGAAAGCTGAAGAAAGGCGGAAGTGCGCACAGCTTCGGTATTCATGTGGCAGCGATGGCAGGAATGCCGCGTAAGGTCATCGACAGAGCTGATGCCTTGCTTTCGATGTTGGAAAAATCGCATTCTCACGAATCGTTGAATAACGCTGTGAAAGAGACAAAATCGTGCAATGACATGCAGCTGAGTTTTATTCAGCTCGACGACCCTCTCTTGCTTCAGATAAAAGAAGATATTCTAAATACAAATATCGATATTCTCACTCCCGTAGAGGCTCTGATGAAATTGAACGATATTAAAAAACTTCTGAATAAGGCTTGATGACTTTTGGCTATTGGCTGTTAGCTATTGGCTGTTGGCTGTTAGCTCTTAGTTCAAAAAAAAGACCGCCTAAAAACTTGTTAGACGGTCTTTTTTGTTGCTGGCTATTCTTTTTTTCTTCTAGAATATGTGAGTGCCAAGCCTGTTAAGATAAGTAATCCTGAACCTAATGGTACGGGTTGGTTTGGATCTACCGCATTAAAATCTGTCAGATAATTGTATCCGTCAGGCAACATCGGAAGTATTTCACTCTGTTGTTCGGTTCTGAATTTAAACTTGAAATTATGGAAGAAACCGTCGGTATTAGTGTCGTAATTTTGTACTTCCTGAGCGCTGATGTTTGATATAAATCCAAAAAGAACTGCTATTATTATAATATACTTTTTCATCTTTTCTTTTTTTAAAATTGGTTTTACATTAGTTAATCAATAACAACTTTTTGAGTCTTTATTCCGTTATCGTCAGTTTTTCTGATGATATAAACTCCGGCTGAGAATCTGTCAGTTGAAACTTCGTATTCATCATCGCTGCAGTTGTTTTGCATTACGTTGCGGCCTAATACGTCGAAGATTTCGATGTTAGCGTTGCCAACGATGTTTTCAATGACTAAGTTACCATTGTTGATGTATGTGAAGTCTTCTAATACTTCGTCGTTGACTGTCTTGAGAACGAAACGGTCTGGGAAATCTGATGATGTTGCGAAGAATGTATAGTCTCTCTTCAAGATGTTGACAGTCTTTCCTTCTGCTTTATCGTAAAGATATAATCTGTCGAAGCCACATTCCGATTGTGATATGCTGATAGTATATTCACCCATTCCGCCAGCTTCGAAGTAGATTGGTATCTCCTTGAAGTTTTTGTCTTGGATGGCTACAGCATAATCTGCGTTGTTGACAGGGATATAGACCATTGGAATGTTTTCGTTTTCGTGAGCTATCTTGTCTAAACCTGTGCCTTTGTTGAATGAGATATAAGCCTTGTCTTCATACTTGTTGTTAGATACAGAAATAGCCAAGAAATTGTTGACGCTTCTCTTAGCGCTTCTTGTCTGAGGAGCCTCGCTGTTGATGGTTAAATAACCAGCATCTGTTGTCTTGACCAAAATACCTTGGCAAGGCTTGATTTCTGTTTCTTCTCCATATTTAGCACCCCAAGCACCTTCGTTGCTTAATGAATAATAGCCTTCAGCAAGAATGTCTTGTTTTTCTGTAATAGTAGATTCAGATTCATATAATACAGTTCCATCAGCAATGTTATTTAATGTGTTTGTGCCATAACTTAAAATTGTCTCTCCATTTTCATTTTTGATTACGAATGAGTCTTCATGGTCGTTGTTGCCACTTTTCCATATTATTTTTATAGGTTTATACGAAATCTCTAATTCGTAAGTTGCGTAAGAACCTTCTGTTAAAGTGTATGATTGGTTTATAGTTCCGTCGTCGCTGATTATTTGCAATGCGGCTATGTCGCCATCCCAACCATCGCCATAGGAGTCTCTTAATTCAATAGTTAAGCGTTCGTATAATTGTTGTGTCTCTACTTCTACATCAATTGTTGCATCTAAATTATCTAAAGAGATGTTATGAGTATAAGGGTTTCCAATGAGGTGGAAGCCTGGCAATTTTTCAGAGTCTTTTGTAAGTTCGTAAGAAACAGATGTTGCTCCGTCGTTCTTGCCTTCAAATGTCAATTTGGTGTCAACTTTATTTGAATAAATATATCCGCGAGCTGTTTCTAAGCTTGTGAAGCCGTTGCTTGCTGAGTTCTTATAATTTTGCCATACTGATGAAGGCTCGTCATAACGATACAAATCATAATTGCCTGATGTGAGATTTGTTATCTCGGAAGGATTCATGACAGTGGCAAGAGGAGAACTTATTGTTGTCCATGTTGTGGTTTCAGTACCGTGAGCTTCAATGTTCTTCTCGACTTTGATGTCTGAATAATGTTTGTTACATTTGAGCTGTCCGCCTTCTTTCATTGTAAGGTCTCCGTTTTCGCAATATCCTAAGGATTTGACGTTAAGCATTTCACCATCGTTGATAGTTAATGCTGCGTTGATTGCAATTTCTTCGTTTTCATTAGGCAATCTGCTGACTTGGCTGCCGTTTCCCAAAACGTACCAGTTGTTAACATCGTCGATATCACCGCCCAAGAATGTAGGAAGACCGTTTGAATATATTCTGCTTGTATCTTTATTCCATGTTGATTTATATAAACTCACAGATACTGCTGGAACATATATCTTAGGATTTGATGAATTATTATAATAGAAAATAGGGCTACTACCTGTAAATGCAGCTGGAACTGTTGAATAACATATAACTCTGTCAAATTCACAATAATAGAAAGCATATTGACCAATAGAAGTTACGCTGTTAGGGATAATGAGTTCACCAGTAAATTTATTGCAATCATAGAAAGCATAATTACCTATAGTCAGTAAATTAGAGTTTTCTTCAAAAGAGAGGCTTGTAAAGTTTCTGCAATAATTGAAAGCACATGCTCCAATAGAAGTTACGCTGTTAGGGATAATGAGTCCTCCAGTGAATTTGTTACAATAATAGAAAGCATAATTACCGATAGAAGTTACGCTGTTAGGGATAATGAGGTCGCCAGTGAAGCCCATATAAGTACTACTATAGTTACCATCATAACCAGCAAAAGCGTAATCACCAATAGTTTGCAAATTAGAATTTTCTTCAAAAGTAAGGCTTGTGAAATTAGTACAATAGGCAAAAGCTCTTTGTCCAATAGAAGTTACGCTGTTAGGGATGTTGAGCTCTCCAGTGAAGCCCATATAAGTACTACTATAGGTACCAGCAAAAGCATAATTACCAATAGTTTGCAAATTAGAATTTTCTTCGAAAGAAAGGCTTGTGAAATTATAACAACGGTAGAAAGCATAATTACCGATAGAAGTTACGCTGTTAGGGATGTTGAGCTCACCTGTGAAGCCATCGCAATAATAGAAAGCATAACCACCAATAGTTTGCAAATTAGAATTTTCTTCAAAAGAAAGGCTTGTGAATTTATTACAATAATAGAAAGCATAATTACCTATAGAAGTTACGCTGTTAGGGATATTGAGTTCTTCTGTGAAGCCCATAGGATAAGAAGAACTGTAACTTGCAAAAGCATAATTGCCTATAGTCATTAAATTGGAGTTTTCTTCAAAAGAAAGGCTTGTAAATTTATTACAATAATAGAAAGCATAATTACCTATAGAAGTTACGCTGTTAGGGATTTTAAGTTCGTTATTAAAACTCATATTGTAATTGTCGTAATATCCATATTTACCAGCGAAAGCGTAATCGCCTATTGTTTTCAGATTGGAATTTTCTTCAAAAGTAAGGCTTGTAAATTTGTTACAAAGATGGAATGCATAATTACCAACGGAAATTACGCTATTAGGGATATTGAGTTCGCCTGTAAACCCCATTCCGATTATATTGTATTGATCATAATAGTAGCCAGCAAAAGCGTAATCACCAATAGTTTGCAAATTAGAATTTTCTTCAAAAGAGAGGCTTGTAAAGTTTCTGCAATAATAGAAAGCTCTTTCTCCAATAGAAGTTACGCTGTTAGGGATGATAAGTTCGCCTTTGAGGTTCAATGGGTAGCTTGTGTGATATGTTGCGAAAGCTGAGTCGCCAATATGAGTGATGGTGTTTGGAAGAACAAGATTCTCAAAAGTTCTTACGTTATTGTTACCAGTGTAGTAGAAAGCTCTGTTTTCAATTGTTGTAACATCAATGTCATATATTGAATTTGGTATGCTTAATGTTTTAGGGCTTCCTGAGATACGTCCTATTTTAACTCTTAAACTGTTATAATCTTCATTTAAGTTGTAAATCAACGTATAATAAGAGTTACCTTCATAATAGAATTCTTCATGGTCAATGAGCAATGGTTTTATTTCAAATCTGTTCCAAGGTTCAATGTCGTAATAGTCCATATAATTAGGGAATACGAACAATTTTGCTGTTGTAGGGATGCCGTCGAAGCTGCTGGCTGCTACTCTTGCAGTAGCGTTTCTAAAGCTGTTTTCGGCTGCTGAAGGTGGTATAGGGTTTAAAGATTTTATGATATTAATGTTGCTGCAGCCAGAGAAAGCATTTTCTCCAATGTTGTTAACGTATTTAGGTATTTCAACGCCGGTAAAGAAAGAACAGTCTTTGAAAGCTTCTGCCGGTATTGTTGTAACGTTGTATGTGAAGTTCTCTTCTACATACCATAAAGTTTCCGGTATTACAAGTTCCACTGCGCTTGTTGGTTTTTGTCCAATTCTTACGCTAACGCCAGAAAAATCATCGGTTGTATCGTAGATAAGAGAATAAAGTACGTTGTTGTTATCGTCTTTTACTTCCACTTCATAGTCTTCTATTTTAAATAATCCCATGATAAAGAACTCATCAGCCCATGGTGATGTTTCCCAATATGTGTCAACAGATTCTTCCGGTACATAGAGAATGGAGATGTTATGACCGGTAAAAGAGTTGCTTGAAGCTGTTGGCGGAGTTGTTGCGTAACAATACATGATATTGAATTTAGAACAACCGTAAAAAGCACTTGAGTTTATTGTTTGCAAAGAAGCAGGAAGTGACAGGTCTCCGTCGAAGTAACTGCAATTGTAGAAAGCGGAACTGCCTATAGAAGTTACGCTGTTAGGGATTCTAAGATTACCTTTAAATTTACATCTATAAAATGTGTAATTGTTGATAGCAGTAAGGTTTTCTGATAAAATCAAATCTCCACTAAAGCCAGCGTTATAGAAAGCATAGCTGCCTATATAAGTTACGCTGTTAGGAATTACAAGGTCACCGGTGAAATTCATGCCGGTAGAACTGGAGTTAGTAGTAAAGGCATAATTGCCAATGGAAGTTAATCCGTTAGGGAACACGAGTTCGCTGTTAAAGCCGGTACAGTAGTAGAAAGCGTAACTGCCTATAGTTTTTACATTTTTAGGTATGATGAGGTCGCCTGTAAAGCCTGAGCAATAATAAAAGGCGTAATCACCAATAGAAGTGAGGCTTTCAGGAAGGTCCAAAGAGCCTTTAAGGTTAGTACAGTAGTTGAAAGCATAATGGCCAATTGTTTTAACTTTGTTAGGGATTACGAGGCTGCCGGAGAATCCCATGTTAGTATTGTTGCTTGAACTTCTTGAGAAAGCGTATTGGCCAATTGTAACGAGATCTTCAGATAATTTAAGAGTGCCTTTCATGTTGTAGCAACCGTAGAATGCGTATTCTCCGATATAAGTTACATTATCAGGAATAATGAGGTCGCCAGTTAAACCAGTACAGTGGTAGAAGGCTCTGCCTCTAATTATTTTCAAGCTGTCAGGGAGAGTCACGCTTGAGAATTTTGAGTTGTTTCTGAAAGCTATTGAGTCGATTTCAGTAACATAATAATCGCTGTTGTTGATGGTCACCTTGGTAGGAATTTCCAAAGGAGTCAATTGTGTTGCTGGTCTGGATGCCTTTACAGAACATTCGTCGGTACCTTCAATGACTGTAAATTTCAGCTTGTAAGAAGTGGTTAATCCTTCGTTGAAGGTAAGTTCAACGGATTGTGCCATGGCTCTTCCCAAAAGAAGCAGCATGAACAAACTTAAAAAAAGTAAATTTTTCTTCATGTTTATTTGTTTATGTTTATTATTTTTTTTACAATTCAAAATTTACAATAAGTTGATAATAAAGTATATATATGATTGATAAAGCTGTTTGTTGTTCTGATAATTACTATGCAGTTAAAGCTTGCAAAGGTAGTGTTTTTTCTTATGCTTATAGCGATAGAGATGAAATTTATTTTTGATGAAACGGAGGCGGGATCGAACCAGCGCGTTTACCTATTCCGCCACTCGGGCACTTATCCTGTTGTTACAAAAAAAAAAATCCCGACTTTGTGTCGGGACTTGGAGCGGAAAACGAGACTCGAACTCGCGACCCCGACCTTGGCAAGGTCGTGCTCTACCAACTGAGCTATTTCCGCATTCTTGTTTTATGTTGTTGTAAAGTTAGTTTTTGTACCTGAGGCCGGAATCGAACCGGCACGCCCGAAATGGGCACAGGATTTTAAGTCCGGCGCGTCTACCTATTCCGCCACTCAGGCACTTATCCTATCTTTACAAAAAACCCCGATTTTATCGGGATTTGAGCGGAAAACGAGACTCGAACTCGCGACCCCGACCTTGGCAAGGTCGTGCTCTACCAACTGAGCTATTTCCGCATTGTTTGATGGTGCAAAGATACATAAAATCTTATTCAGCGCAAGCACTTTTTAAACTTTTTTTAAAAAATATTTTTATATGTTGACAATCATATATTTATAAAATGTTTTTTGATAAAATAATATGAAATTTTATCCCCAAGTGCCTTTTTTTACATTAAAATGATTCCTGTTTTTAATTGAAAATATCACAAAAAATAAAAAAATATCTATTTTTAGATAAAAAATGACCTAAAAATATACTGTAAATTTCAAATATACATCATAAAAAAGCTAATGGCAGACAGCTGACAGCATGTTGAAAATTTTCTTTGTCATAAAACAAAATAAATGTTATCATTTTTATAATTTTGCATCGTAAAAATTTATGTATATGAAAAATAATAATTTTATTTGGCAAGAGATTAAGAGCCACATTATTATCACATTGGCAGTTGCCTTATCAGCGATAGGCTGGTGTGCTTTTCTTATTCCTAATCAGATGTTGGGTGGAGGCGTGAGCGGTCTCTCCACAATAATTTATTGGTTGACCGGTATTCCAGCCGGTGTTATGATTTTCGTTCTTAACGCAATTCTTATTATTATTTCTTTTAAATCATTAGGAAGAAGGTTCGCATTAAGCACAATTTATTCGGTTATCATGACCTCAGTAATGTTTTATTTAGGACAGGAATATTTTGGCGACACTCCATTGATAGCCGACAAATTTCTTGCGTCTGTTTTAGGTGCTGCCTTGAACGGAGTCGCTTGTGGCATCATTTTCCTTGAAGGCAGCAGTACAGGAGGAACTGACGTGATAGCCGTGATGATTAACAAATATCGTAACGTGACAATAGGTCGTCTCTCCTTATTTATTAATGTAGCGGTTATCGGATGTTCGTATTTTGTCTTTAAAGATTTGGAACTTTTGATTTACAGTTATGTTGGCCTTATGGTTACAAGTTATACTATTGATATGACTATGAATGGCAGCAAACAATCGGTGCAGATGTTTATCTTTACATCGAAGCCGCACGAGATAGCCGACAAAGTAGGAGAGGAAGTGCATCGTGGCGTGACGATGATAAAGGGCACGGGATGGTATTCTAAGAAAGAATCAGAAATCGTGATGGTTGTCGTTCGCAAGATAGAGTCACAACGAGTTATCAGAATAGTGAAACAAATGGATCCGGCAGCTTTCGTTTCAGTCAATACTGTTATGGGAGTTTATGGAAAAGGCTTTGAAATGATGAAGAAATAAGGATTTAATAAAAAAAGCGGTCATTCGACCGCTTTTTTTTTATTTGATACCGAGTTTTTTCTTGATGTCTTTTGGAAGAGCATCTTTGTGAAGAACGATGTTCATAGTTTTGTAACGTACGAAAGCTTCTGATGCGTAGAATGTACCATCATAGTTGCCTGTTACACCCCATGAGTTCTTTACGATGAAGTAGTTGTTGCCAAGTTGATCTTTAGCTTTACCGTAGATGATCATACCGTGGTCATCGCCTGTTTCGTAGTTGTCATAAGCGATTTGACGTTCTTCTTGAGAAACCCAACGTTGTGGAGTTGGTTGAGAATAAGCTTCTTTAGCTCTTTGTTCTGCGCTGAGACCTGCCCAACGAGCTTTGTCTGTAGCAGCGTCGTTGTTTTCTTTAGCGTCTAAGTCAGGAAGAACCATGATGCCGAAGTTGTCGCCTCTTAAGAAACCTTTTTCACTTACGTCAGAACCCCATGCGAAAGTATAACCATTGTCGATAGCGTGGTTCATAACTTTCATGAGTTCGTCGATTGGGAGGTTGTAAGCTGTGCTCCATCTCCAGTTGTCTTGTACTTCGATGATGAATTCATCGTAGAATGGATGGTGTGAGAAAGATGCTAAGTTTACATAGTCGTCTGGGTTGAAGCCTGTTGCTTCTGCGAATGATTTTGGAGTGTATTCTTTGCCTTCATAAACGAATGTTTCTGGACGTTCGCCGATGTAAGCGTTGAGGATACCAGCTAAAGCTTCTTTCCATAATGGGTTGCCGTTAGCGTCTGTTTGGAGTTTTCTTCCTTTTACAATACCTTCTACGAATGGGTCGCAAACTCTTGAGAATTCTGAGAAGTCTGATAATGTGTCGTTGTGTTTAACGCCAGCTGGTAATTCTGAATCAGGAACTAAACCATAATGTTTGATACCGTAGAGTACATCGTAGAATGAACCACCTTGTGAGAAAGAGATGTCGCCGTGAGTACGAACTGTTGCTTGAGCGCGGTCCATGTAAGTGTTCCATACGATGAACATTTCTGAGAAATCGTATGTCTTGCCTGTTGTACGTAACAATTCAGCTTCAACGAATGATAATGTTGAATAACACCAGCAAGTACCTGCTGCGTTTTGGTCTTTCATTGATGTGATAGGAAGTCTTACTTCTTCTGAGAAGATCCAACCTTCTTTTTCAGGAGCTTGTTCAGCTTCTTGTGCGTTTGCAACACATGGCATAACGAGTGCTAATGCTGATGCTGCTAAGAATTTTTTGAAGTTCATAGTTTTTAATTTAAATGTGTTAATAAATATTATAATTCTAATTTGGATTTCATTTCTTTTGTCATACCTTCTTTGTTGAGGGTGAAGAACATTGTGTGGAGACGTACATAAGGTTCTGAGCAGTACCAGTAACCGTCGTAGCCGTATTTTTCACTCCAAGAGTTCTTGACTTTGTAGTATTTTGTTCCGTTTTGGTCGTATGAGATGCCAACGATGAGCATGCTGTGGTCGTCGGTTGTCTGACCGTTTTCGTAAGCTTCTTGGTGCATTTCTTCTGTCACTTCTTTTTCAGGCATTACGCTTTCGAATTTGTATAAAGAAGCTGTGATTTCAGCGTCGCTCATTTTCTTGTATTTTTTAACGTCAGATTGTCTGATTTTTTCTACGTCGTTTTCGAGGACAACGCCAACGCCTGCATTACGGCTGAAACCTTTGTCGCTGACGTCTTGAGCCCAACCTACAGTGTAGCCGCTGTTCAAAGCGTTGTCGAGTTCTGCCATCAATTCGTCTAAAGGCATGTTGTAAGTCATTGTGTTTGTCCAGTTGTCTTGGATAGGCATGATGTAAGGTTTGTAGTTTTCGTGGTTAGTGAAAGCTCCTATTTGTACGTAGTCTTCAATATTGAGAGGATATTGTTCTGCGAATGATTTTGCGTTATATTCTTTGCCTTCGAAGGTGAATGTTTCAGGAGTTTCGCCGAGATAAACGTTTAAGATTTCTTGAACCATTGCAGGCCATGCCTTGCTGATTTTGCCGTTATGTTGTTTGTTGACGATTTTTCCGTATTCGGCGAGGACTGTGTGAAGTTCGCCATGTTGGTGTATGTTTTCGCCTAAAACGAGGCCGTTGTAAGTTTCGTCAGTCATCATTCCGTTTTCGTTGATTGCATATAATACGTCGAAAACTTCGCCTCCAGGACTGAAGTTGCATACGCCTTGCATGCGGACGTATTTTTCAAATTTGTTGGCATAAGCCCAACGTACGAGGTACATTTCAGAGAGGTCGATTTCGGTGTTGTATTTTCTCATGATTTCTGCCTCAACCATGGCGAGACCTGCGAAACACCAGCAAGTGCCTGATTGTGATTGGTTTTTAACAGAAGTGTGAGGAACGACAACGTCGTCTGTGATTTTGTACACACGTTCTTGTGCGAAGATAGCTGTAGGCAATGAAAGGATAAATGCCAATGCTAATAAAACGATAGATTTTGTACGATTCATTTTCTTTTATGTTTTGATTTTTCAATATATTAACGAATCGACAAAGATAAAAAAAATCTTGTCTCACAACAAGATTTTTTTTACCTGAAACTAAGAATAACTCCCAACTTAAAAGACGCTTCAATATGTGTTTATTTTAAGGTTACATTGAAACGTCTCTACAATAACCTAATTCCTAATTATTCTAAAAATCTTTCCGTCGATTTCAACGAAGTATATTCCTGAATTAAATCGGCTCATGTCAATGACTGCGTTGTTTTGTCCGTTGACTGTCGCCATCTTAATTCCATAAATGTTATAAACGTTTATTTCCTTAACGTCTTTGTTTAGTTTTATATACAAAACATCATCGACTGGATTTGGGTAAATCTCTAAATTGTTTTCAATATCTTCTATCGATTCGCCTTTAATATCGAAATTGAAAGCAGCTGATGGCATAGATTCTCCCACTTCGCATCGTGTCACTACTGTGAAATAGTGTGAATCTTCTTCATCGAATCCTTTGATGTATGATGTTTCTGATGTTCTGAATAAGAAACTTCCGTCTAAATAGATGTCATATTCTTTTGCGTTGTCAACTGCGTCCCAGCTCATTGTTACTTTGAAGTTATGGTCGAAACCTTCAGCGTCTTGTTCTATTGTTGCATTGAGGTTAGTTGGTGAGAAACAAGGGTCTGGAGTTTCTATTATGGCGCATGACTCTTCAGAAAAGGCGGAGATTTTGTCGTCTTTCATTGCTCTTACTCTGTAGCAGTATTCCATTCCCATTTGTATGCATCCATCGCGATAATTTGTTGATGTTGTTTCTGTCAGCAGCTCGTTTTCTCGGTATAATCTGTATGCTGTTGCTCCTTCCACTTCGTTCCATTTTATACTGATTTCTGTGTCTTCGGCAATTGCATTGATGCCTTGAGGAGTATCGAGGTCGATGTTGACTTTGCATAAAGCAGGAACAGAAGTTTTATTGTCATAAATTGTCACTATTTCAATCACATATAATTCTTCGCTTATAGAAATATTGTGTGACAATTCCATTGTGTTTTCCGCAATTAATTCGCCGTTAGCATATAAATTATAACCGGAAGGTGTGTCATCTTGTGGAGCTTCCCAGCTGATTATTAGTTCGTTGTTGTTTTGTTCTGCTATGATGTTTTTTGCTGTGTAAGGATGTTCGGTGTATTCGTAGAGATAGTGGCTGTTGAAGATTTCTTTTGTGTTATAATCTTGAATCCACATTGCTACTTCGAGGTCGTTTATTTCTTCTACGTTTGAATCGAACAAGTTATAAGTGAATTCAAAATGTTCGCATTCGCCGGCATTTATGCTAAGAGTGTTGCCGTCGGCGTTTTCGAGCATCTTCATCATGATATGTCGGAACTCGTGTTCGCCGTTGCTGCTTGCATTTTCTGTAGTTATCTTTTCATTTACGGAGACATAAAGTCTTACGTTATCTAAATCTACATAAGACAAGACGTCAGCCGTTACGGTAATGACTTTTCCGCTTGTTGTGAAAGCGCCTCTTATATCTACGAAAGCCGGAGTGTCAAATCTTTCATCTAATGTTTCTTGTGTCATCATAGTTGCAGTCTGTCTTCCGTCGAGGTAGATGTCAGGAACGCCATAGACACCGTAATAGCTTTCTCTTGTTTTGCTGTCGTCTGTTGCGTAAGGGTCGCCCATTCCTGGGAAATCGACTGGATATTTTGTATAGGTGTATTTGCCTGGATTTTGACTTGTGAAATTTGCCATGTGTTGGTTTACGCTTACGCAAGGGTAGCATGTGGAGCTGGAGAAATGTTCTATCATAGGTATTCTTTGAGCTTGTCCCAATGCTACGACGAAGTCTTTTTCCATAGTGTTGTTGTCGGCATTGTCGTTGGTTCCATTTACATTCAAGATGTTTACCGTGACGTTATAATTGCCTGGTGTTAAAAAAGTCGGTGTTTGGAATGTAAATTCAGCTTCGTCAAAAGAATCTATCGATGTGTTGAAAGTTTCTGTAATTGTTTCAAAGCCTTCTATTTCATAGCTTGCAGTAAAGTTTTGTACCTTGTTGATTCCTATGTTTTTCACGCTGAAAGGTATTTGTGTGTTGCCAGCGCCAACCATATTAGGGATGTTGAGGCTCATCATTTTGAGTTCGACATTTTCTTGTGCAGTAATGATGATGTCGTCGAAATACCAGGCGTCGAAATCGAACCATTGTCCGTTATAGAAAATACAGAAAAGCACATTGTTTTTTCCCATGTCGGGAGTGACGAGGTTTATCTCTTCCGAATATCTTCCTGTCGTGTTGTAGCCTTTTGACCATCCGGTGTTCCATGTGTTGCCGTTATCGGATGAAGTGGCTATGCTTATTGTGTTTGTTGCTGTTGCGTAATTGTCGAAATATAGTTTTAAAGAAATTATCACGCCAGAAACACCGCTCAAATTGATAGGGGAAGTCACCATTCTTGAAAGGCCGTTGAAAGAAGGCTGACAGTTGAATTTTAATTCGTTGGCTTGGCCTCCGGCATTATTGCTTGAAGATATTGTCCAATTGTTTAGTGCTGTTCCTGCTGAGTTCCATCCCGAAGGAAGAGAGTTGCCGTCGAAACTTTCGTTCAAAAGTATGTTGTTTTGCGCAAAGAGCATTGCTGAAAATAACAATGCCAAAGTGAGTGAAAATATTTTCTTCATAGTTATGTATTAAAAATATAAAGCAGCAAAGTTAATACTTTACTGCTTTACAAATTACAAACTTATTATTTTTTATTGTTTGATGAATTTCTTTGTTATCTCGCCTTTGTCGGTATTGATTTTAATGAAGTAAACACCGTTGCTGAAATTGCTTAAATCGATGTTGTTATTGAAATCTTTTTCGCTGTAAACCAAAACACCTACTATATTATAGATATTTATTTCGTTGATGTTTTCTGTTGTATTGATGTTGAGATAATTGTTTGCTGGGTTAGGGTGGATTTCAAATCTGTTAGCATATTCTTCCAATGATTCGTCGGTTACATTGACAGTATATGGTTCTGAGAATTCTGATTCGCCGTTAGCGCAGACAGAATAGACTTCATATTGGAATGATGTTTCAACATCAGAGCCTGCTATGTAATAGTTTGTTGTTGTCATTCCGAATTCTTGACCGTTAATATAAACGTAGTAAGCTTGTGCACCTTCAACAGCGTCCCATATCATAGTGACTTTATAAATGTATGTGTAATCTGGATTGTTTTTTTCTATTGTAGCTCCGAGGTTTGTTGGAGGCAAGCAAGGGCCTTCGTTGCCGCCTATCACTACGTGAAGAGGGTCTGTCATGTCTGATTCGCCGTCTTCGCAAGAAGAAGTCACATTGTAATATACTGTTGCTGGTGTGTTGTAGCCAAATTCTGCTGAAGATGTTGTAGAATAAGCTTTCCAGACGCCGTTTTCATAAATTGTGTAAGAAGAAGCGTTTTCAAATGCGTCCCAAGTGAGGGTGACTTTGTATTTAAATCCGAAGCCTGGAACGTCTTCTTCAACAGTAGCTTTGAGGTTTGTTGGAGGCATACATGGGTCTATTTTGACTGTTATGTATGGACTTAATGGAGATTCGCCGTCGGCACAAACTGTTGCTACTGCGAATTGAAGTGTCATTGGGGATTCAAAACCAACTTCGTATGAATTGGATGTCACTGTTGTCAACTCATCATTGTTAAGGAAAACTTGATAAGCTTCAGCGTTATCTACAGCATCCCAAGTGAGAGTGACTTTGTATTTGTATTCAAATCCAGGGACATCTTCTTCCACGATGCCGTTGAGGTTGGAAGGTGTGAGGCAAGGACTTGCGCCATCTTGAATAGTGACTGTGCATTTCTCAGATTGCTCTGATGAGCTGCCATCGCTGCAATGGCTCAAGACTGCGAATTGGAAAACAGATTCTGTGTTTGCTCCTGCTACGTAATAGAGACCGTCGGTATCGCCCAACCACATTCCGTTAGGATAATTGTCTGAATAAAAATAAAGTGAATAAAAATCAGCTCCATCAACAGCGTCCCAACTTAATGTGACTTTGTATTTGTAACCATAACCAGGAACGTCTTGTTCAATTTGAAATCTTAAGTTTGTCGGAGCGTCGCATGCAAGAACTTCAACATGAAGTGCAATTGCGAGTAGTAATGTGCATAATAATTGTAATGCTTTTTTCATAGTTTAATTTTTTAGTTTGAATTTATTTTTGCAAAGATAATAAAAAAGACATAAGATTAAAAGCTAAAACAAAAGTTTTTATTTGTTGAAATAATACTCTTCGGAACATGGAATTAATGAAAAAGAGGGATTAAAGAATTTCTCTAATCCCTCTGAGTTTTCACATCTAATTTCTAAAATTTTAGAATTTTATGATTTTCTTGACAACAAGGCCTTTTTCTGTATTTATCTTGATGATATAAAGTCCGTTGTTGTAATGTCTTATGTCAATATTCACGCTGTTGTCTTCAACATTAATGTTGTCAATCATGACACCTATGTTATTATATATTGTTATGTCTTTGATGCCATTGCCGCTGATTCTTACATAATCATTGGTTGGATTTGGCGTGACGACAAAAGATGCTTCGAGTTCGTTGATGTTTTCTCCTTCATACACTACGCATGATTCTTCTGTCAACGCTGATTCGTAATTGCCGTAAACAGCCGACACCTGATAACAATATTCGCCATTGATTTCGATGTTGTCAACATATTCTGTTCCTTCAACAGTGACTATCAATTCGTTGTTGCGATACAAGTTATATTTCTCAACACCTTCAACGCTGTTCCATGATACGGTTACTTCTTTTTTGTTGATTTCTGTTTCAATGCCTTGAGGACTGACGAAATCTGTTGAAAGAAGTTTTACTGTTTTAACAGATTGTGTTTCTCCGTATAAAGCTTCAACTTCAATAGTGTAGAAGTCGGTATCGTTTTGTAAAATGTAGCTGAGTTCGGTAGTGTTGCTTATGACTTTATTGTTGTTTACGTATAAGTTATAACCTGTTGGGTTGGTATTGTCGGCAGGGCACCATCTTACGACGAGGTTGTCTTCTTGAGTGATGTTGAGATATTTTACAGGATGAGGATGGTCGGTGTATTCGTATAGATAACGGCTGTTGAAGATTTCTTTTGTTGTAGGGTCTTGGATCCATACAGCTACTTCAAGGTCGTTTATTTCTTCCATATTTGTTTCAGACATATCGCAAGAATATTCGAAACGTTGGTATTCGCCAGCCTTTATTGTTGTTGAGTTGCCTTCTGAGCCGCCGAACATTTTCATAAGGATATGATGAAATTCTGTCTCGCCGTTAGTTCCTACGTTACCTGTTGTCGTCTTTTCATTTACAGTGATATAAGTCTTTACATCATTGAGATCGACGTATGACATCACGTCGGCTGTTAATGTGATGATGTTGCCTTCAACGTTGAAAGCGCCTCTGATGTCTGCGAAAGCAGGCACGCCATATCTTTGTAATAATTTGTTGTTTGTCACAGGCTGAGGTGTTCCGTTCGATACTTGGAGTTCTGAGTCGAGGAATATCTGTGGTACTGATGATACATTATAGAACAGACATCTGTCGTAGCTGTCGCTGATGAAGTAAGGGTCGCCGGAGCCTGGCCAGTTAACAGAATATTTTGTGTAGGTGAACTTTCCTGGATTGTTGTTGCATAAGTTGTGCATCAATGAGTTGAGTAATACGCAAGGAGCGCATGTTGAGCTGGAGAAATGTTCAATCATAGGTATTCTTTGAGTATTGGAGATAGCTACGCTGAAATCAGCCGATTGTGAGTTGTTTTCCATATTGGAATCTTCATCCCAGCCGTTGACTTTGTTGATGCTAAGGCTAATGTTATATGTGCCAGGAAGTAATGTCTCGACAGTATTGAAAGAAAGTGTGTTTTCTTCAAACGATGTCATATATACAGAGAATGATTCTGTTACAGCTTCTTGGTCGCCTATTTTGTAGGTGGCTTCGAATGATTGGATTGCAGTGCTGCCCATATTTTGAACGTTGAAGTTGACTTTGAGAGGGCCTGATCCTATTCTTTCGCTTATGTTGATGCTGTTGACTTGTATGTCTAAGTCGTTTTGAATCTTGACTTCAAAATCGTCGAAATACCAGTTGAGGAAGTTTGATGACGAGCCTTCGAAATAGATGCAGAAGAGCACACCTTCATAGCCCATATCAGGAGTTGTTATCTTTTCTTCGATGCTGTATTGTCCTGTTTGGTTGTATGTTTTTGACCATACATTATTCCAGGTGTAGCCGTTTGTTGTTGATGTTGCTATTCCGATTGTGCTTATCGCTCCGCTATAGTTTTCGAAATAATGTTTTAAAGTGATGACGATGTTTTGTATGCCTGTCAAATCTACCGGAGCTGAAATGATGCGGTTGGTGCCAGAGAACTGAGGCGACCAGTTAAGGCGTAATTCGTTAGCTTCGCAACCTGCGTTATTAGAAGCGCTGATGGTCCAGTTGCCTGCTGGTTGTCCGTCGGGACCCATGGTAGTCCAGCCTTCTGGCATAGTGGCTGAATCAAAAGACTCGTTGATGACGTGTGTGATAGGGTCTTGTGCAAATAATGCTACGGACAATAATAATGCTATTGTTAATAAAGTTATCTTTTTCATTTTTTATATTTTAGTGAGGGACAGAGGGACAGAGGGACAGAGGGGCTAGAGTATTTTCCATACCCTCTATTCCCTCTATTCCCTCTATACCTCTTATTTCTTAATAAATCTCTTTACTGATTCACCGTTTGCTGTTGTCACTTTTATCAAATACATTCCGTTGTTGAGCTCGCTCACGTTGATTGAGTTACCGTTGTAGTTTGTTGTTTGATAAACTTGTACACCTAAAATATTATAAATGTTTATTTCTTTAACTTCATCGTTGATGTTAAGATAGAGGTGGCTGTCAACAGGGTTAGGATAGATGCTAAAGCTGATTTCATTCTCAACGATTGATGTTTGGCCTATTCTGTCGAAGATGCCTACCGATTCTTTGCCGTCTTCATATAAGGCAACGACTTCAACAGCATAATATCCGTCGGCATCGTCTATTGTATATGACATTTCGGTTGTTTCTTCCATCACAATCTCGTTATTGACGATTAAGTTGTAAGCGACTGGTGTTCCTTGTTCAGGAGCTTCCCATGAAACGTTGATTTTATCGCCTTTTTCTAATTTGAGGTTTTGTGCTGGATAAGGATGGCTTGTATATTCATACATGAAGTGACTGTTATAAACTTCTTTGGTTTGGTAGTTTTGAATCCAGACAGAGACTTCGAGGTCGCTCAATTCTTCTACAAAAGTTTGTGACATATCGTAAGAATATTCAAAACGTTTTACACCAAATTCGTTGAGGTCGAATGTCTCGCCGTGTACGCCGCTTAACATTTTCATCATGATGTGACGAAATTCTGTCTCGCCATTATATTCGACATTATTCACAGTGGTTTTTTCGTTAGCTGTGACGAATATTTTTGCATCTGATAAGTTGATGAATGACATGACGTCAACGATAACGTTGATGGTGCTTCCTTCGAGATTGAAGGCTCCTTTGATATTTACGAAAGCAGGAACATCGCATCTTGTGTCTAACTGTTCCTGTGTTACGGCATTATATTCATTGTCTTTTCCGTCGAAGAATAATTGTGGAACGTAACTTACGTTATAATAGTCGCTTCTTGTTCCAGCGTCGGCTGTATAATAATCATCGCCAGGACTTGGGAAGTTCATAGCGTATTTTGTGTAGGTATATTTGCCAGGGTTGTTAGCTGTTAAGATGCTCATATTGCCGTTGAGCAATCCGCAGTTGGCGCATGTTGAGCTTGAGAATTGTTCGAACATCGGGACTCTTTGTGTGCCGCCTACAACAACGCCGAGAGCTTTTGTCAATGAGTTGTTTGTTGTGTTTTCATCATCGCCGCCATTGACAGAAGTGATGCTGACTTTCACGTTGTAAGAACCTGGTTCTAAATATACTTTTTCGTCGAATGTGAATTTTTGAGTTCCGAATTTTGCGATGTCGGCATCAAATGTTTCGGTTACAGTAACGCCATTGACTTCGTATTTAGCTTCGAAAGAAGTGATGTCGTTAGCGCCAGTGTTTTGTATTGTGAAGTTGATTCCAATTTTTCCTGAGACAACAACGTCGTGCATATCTATGCTTTCAACTTTACCGTCGTTGTTTTCTATTGTCACTATTTCAAAGTCGTCGAAGTACCATCCGTTCATGTTGCCTGTGCTGCCTTGGTAATAGATGCAGAACATGACATTCTGTTTGCCCATGTCTGGTGTTGTTACATTTTCTATGACAGTGTATTGTCCGTCTTCTGAATATGTGTGAGTCCAAGCGCTGCTCCATGTGCTTCCGTTAGCTGATGTGGCGACGCCGAGGATACAGCTTGTAGATTTCTTCTTGAAATAATGTCTGAAAGAAACGGTAACGCTGCTCATGCCTGTGAGGTCGATAGGTTTTGTGATGATACGTGTTATGCCTGCAGCTTGTGGAGTAGAGCTGAGCATCAATTCGTTGGCTTCTCCTCCAGCGTTGTTGGTTTCTGAAATCTTCCAGTTGTCGGAACCTGTATCAGATACTGTCCATCCTTCAGGTAATTCAGTTGAGTCGAATGTCTCTCTCAAATGAATAGCTCTGTTTTGTGCAAAAATTGCTGATGAAAGCAATAATACGAATGCAAGTAGTAATGATTTTTTCATGATGATTTGATTTTTTGAAAGACAGAATGACGCAGAGATTCAAAGATGCATTTTCTTTGCGACTTTGAGTCTATGCGTCTCCGTGACTTAATTTTTAATTATTCTTATAATACTATTTTCTTTATCTGTATTTATCTCAACGAAGTAAATGCCGCTATTATAATTTGAAATGTTTATTTCTAACTCGTCGGAATTTGCTTCGATTTCATCAATTAATATTCCTAAATAATTATACACCTTCACTGATGAAATGCGTGAACCTGTGACTTTGACAAAGTCTTCTGCAGGGTTAGGATATATCTCGAAATTATTATTTATTTCATCAATATATTCTCCAATGAGTGTGAATTCTAATGATTCTGACTGTTCCGATTCGCCGTTTTCACATACTGAAGCTACTGTGAAAGAGTGTGTTCCTTCTTCGTCAAAGCCTTTGACGTATGATGTTTCTGCTGTTGTGTCTAATTTTTCTCCATCTAAATAAATGACATATTCGTTAGCGTTTTCGGCAGCGTCCCAAGACATGGTGACTTTGAAATTGTAATCGAAGCCTTCAGCGTCTTGTTCTATGGAAGCGTTGAGGTTGGTAGGAGCGTTGCATATTATTTCTTCCTCTTCGCCGCCGAGGTCGATTGTGCCGGCAAGTCCAACAGATTGTTTTTCGTCTTCATAGATAGCGATAATATTGACGGCTTTCAATCCTGCTACGCCATCGAGGTGATAAGAGAGCTCTGAGGTGTTGTCGGCTTTTAATTCGCCGTTGACATAAACGTCATATCCTATAGGAGAGCCTTGGGATGGAGCTTCCCATGTTATCTGCAAACCTTCTTCGCTGTTGCCTTCAAGTTGGATATTCTCTGCTGGATAAGGATGACTTGTGTATTCATACAAGAAATGGCTGTTGTAAATCTCGTAAGAGATGTAATCTTGAGCCCATACTGCAACTTCTAAGTCGTTGGTTTCTTCCATGAAAGTGTTGCTCATATCGTATGAGAACTCGAAGTGTTTTGTTTCGCCTACTTGGAATGTTGTCTCTGTACCTTCTGCGTCTTCTAACATCTTCATCATAATATGATGGAATTCTGTCTCGCCGTTATAACCTACATTACCTGTTGTAGTCTTTTCGTTTACAGAGATATAGATTCTTGTCTCTGGCATATTAACGAGAGCCATGACATCGGCCGACACGGTGATGACGCTGCCTTCCATATTGAAAGCGCCTTTGATGTCGATGTATGAAGGAGTGTTGAGACGTTGGTTGAGGAGATTTTGAGTGATGGCAGCGCCGCCTTGGTCGATGCCGTCGATGAAGAGCTGTGGTGCTCCTGTCACGTTATAATAATTTTTTCTTTCCAAGCCTTCTTCTGTGCAGTAAGCGTCGCCTTCGAGAGGCCAGTTCATGGCGTATTTGGTGTAAGTGTATTTTCCAGGATTGTTCTCTGTCAATAATGCCATCGATTCGTTGACCATGACGCAAGGAGCGCATGTCGAACTTGAGAAGTGTTCAATCATAGGAGTTCTTTGTGCTGTTCCTATGGCTGCTTTTATTTCTTGTGTCGCTACGTTGTCGTAGGTGACATCTTCTACGCCGTTGACATTTAATATTGTTAATGTGATGGTGTAGTTGCCAGGTGTTAAAGCGACAGTTTTGTTGAATACGAAATCAGCTTTTGTTGTAGAGCTGAGGTTTGTTTGGAATGTCTCAACGACAGGAGCATTGTCATTTATCTGATAACTTGCTTCGAAAGAGCTGATATTTTCAACACCTATGTTTTGTACTTTGAAACCTACTTGATTGTCTTCTATGCCCACGATGTTCGGGAAGTTTACCGACAACATGCTGAGGTTGAGTTGGTCTAAGGTATATACTTCAATATCGTCGAAGTACCATCCGTTCATATTGTTAGAGTCGCCGGTGTAGAAGATACAGAATTTGACGTTTGATTTTCCCATATCGACAGTGTTGACATTAGCGACGATGCTATGTTGACCTTGGTTATGAGTGGCGTATGTTTCTTGCCAAGCGATGTTCCATGTGATGCCGTTGTCGGATGATGTTGCCACGCCCATTTGGTGAGGCACGTTTTGGTAGTTGTCGAGGAAAGCCTTGAATGAGAAAATCACTTCATCGACGCCTGTGAGATCGACGGCAGGAGAGACGAAACGAGCTGTTCCGTTGAAAGCCGGTCTCCAGTAGAGTTTTATCTCGTTAGGTTCGCCGCCGGCTTGATGTGTAGGCCATATCGACCAGTTTTCGACGCCTGCGCCTTCGTATGTCCAGTCGGTAGGAAGCTCTTCTGATTCAAAAAATTGTCTTAAGTACGAAACTCTGCTTTGTGCAAACATAGAAGCAGAAAGCAATAAAGCTAAAGCTAAAAGTAAAGTTTTTCTCATTGATTTATTTTAAATTAAAAACGCGCGCAAAGATAATAAAAAAGACAACAAGTCAACAAGACTACAAGACAACAAGTTTTTTTAGTGATGGAGTGATGGAGTAATGTGGTAATGGAGTGATGGAGTGATGAAGTAAATAGTGAAATTATTACCTTACCTCAATTCCTGAATTCCTTAACCCTGAAATCCAGAAATCCTTATAAAGGCTGGCATTACTTCTATTTTTAATCCGTTGTGTTCTATCAAACGTGATTGATTGAAAGTGATTATTTTACAATTTTTACAGCCAGTGACAGACGATGCAGTTTTCAAGCCTTCTATTTCTCTATTAATGTTAGATTCGTCTAAAGACCAGCAAACTTGTATAAGTTCTGATATTTCATTGCCACGTTGTACAACGAAATCACATTCGTTTCCATCTGAAAAATAATATATACGATCGTTTTCCGACATATTTCTTTTAATATCTAAAAAGACAATGTTTTCCAGTGCTTTTCCTTCGTCTTCGTTTTGTGATAGCAATACTGCATTACTCAATCCTATATCTGCTACATAGTATTTCGCAGAAATAGAACTCTCTTTGATTAATGATTTGGTATAATGTGGAACTTTATGAAATAAAAAAATGTTACATGCGTATTCAAGCCACAAATAAAGTGAATCTTTTGAAACCTTCAACCCTTGTGATTTTAATTCGTTGTAAATATTATTTACACTTGTGGGTTTTGTGAGATTTAACATCACTCGTTTTAAGAAATAACGTATTACTTCTGGGGATGTTGTTATTCTGTAGTGTTCAATCAAATCGCGGAATAACATTGTGTTGAAATATGACTGAAGCGTTTTTATTTTTTCGGTGTAATTATTGGTGAGTACAACTTGTGGAAATCCACCTTCTTTACAATATTTATGAAATTCATTTGCTAAAATAGCAGCTCCGTCTTCTGTATATTTGTTAGCTTTTATTGATTTAAAATCAAGGTATTCTTGAAAACTTAATGTGTATTCTCTATATTCATCTGGCCAACCTCTTAAAGCTGATGACATTTCTTCTGATAGCATTTTTGCCGTACTGCCTGTAATGAATATATTTTTACAATAATTTTTATATATTCTAAGAACAAATAATTCCCAACCTTCAATCAATTGGATTTCATCGAAAAACATATATACATCTTTAAGATTTTGTATAGGAAACATTTCTCTGTATGATTGAAGTATTTCGTCTAGATTTTCTGCTTTCAATGACATGAATCGCTCATCGTCGAAGCCTATATATAGAATCCTTTCACGAGGGATGCCTGATTGTAACAATTGATTAATAGCAAGTCCTAACAGTGATGATTTTCCGCAACGTCGAATTCCTGTCACAGTTACAATGCGATCATTGTTTATTGGCAATTTTGTTTCTCTTTCGATTAAAGAAAATGGTATTTCCTCTTGGTGTAAGGCTATTATTGATTTGAAAGTATTCTTTAGTTCCATAAATATTTTTTTGCAAATATACGTCTTTTCCTTTTTATAAGGAAAGTTTTTTGATATTTTTTCCTTTTTATAAGGAAAGTTTTTTTCGGCAGACTCTGGCATCGTGCACGAAGTCTTTTGACTATTGATCCGCAATTCCGTAGAGACGTCACTCCGTGGCGTTTTTAAAAAAGAATTCCTGAATTCCTCAAAAAGAGACGCATCAACGACATATAGTTTATCTTCTGTGTCGTATGATACGTCTCTTTCTCAATTCCAAAAATCCAGAACTCCAGAAATCCTCAAAAAGTTCTTATTTTTTAAGAACTTTTTGAATTTGGTTTCCGTTTTCTGTCTCAATATTGATGAAATAAATTCCGGAATTGTATCCTGAAATGTTTATTTCTACTTCGTTGGCATTGACTTCTATCTCTTCAATCATCATTCCTAAACAGTTGTAAACTTTTATTGTCTTGAGTTGTGTGCCGTGGGCATTGAGTTTGACAAAGTCTTTCGTTGGGTTAGGGTAGATGTTGATATTGTCAGCGATGATTTCTTCTACATTGTCTCCTGCTGTGATGATTTTTGCTACTGCTACCGATGTTCCATTTTCATATACAGCAACTACTTCTGCTGTCTTATGTGTCTGGTTAGCATCGGTTTTGGTATATTCTAATGCGTTGACATTCTCAGCTTCTAACTCTCCATTAACATATACGTTATATCCTGTTGGGTTTCCTGTTTCAGGAGCGTTCCAGCTTATTTTAAGGTTGCTGCCGTTAATCTCAGCGCTCATATTTCTCACAGGATAAACGTGTTCGTTGTTTTCGTATGCGTAATGGCTATTGTAAATCTCTTTTGTTTCATAATTTTGTAACCATAATGCTACTTCCAAATCATTCATCTCTTCGACAAAAGTTGATGACATATCGAATGAGAATTCGAGGTGTTGATATTCGCCAGCATTGATATTCATAGTGTTGCCTTCAGCGTCTTCCAACATCTTCATCATGACATGATGGAATTCAGTCTCGCCGTTTGAAGCAACATTGCCTGTTGTTGTTGTCTCGTTTACAGTGATGAATGCTCTTACGTTCTCCATGTTGAAATATGACATGAAGTCGGCTTTTATATTGATAGTGTTGCCTTCAATATTGAAAGTTCCTCTTACGTCTGCGAATGCAGGTTCGTTGTAGCTCGCTGTGAAATTGTCTTCTGATATTGCGTTATATCCTTGGTCGATGCCATTAAGGAAAGTCTGTGGTACGCCTAAAACATTGTAATATGTCATTCTAGCTCCGCCTTCTGCTGTGAAATAAGGGTCGCCTAAGCCTGGACCGTTTGATGTATATTTGGTGTAAGTGTATTGGCCTTCATGGTTTTCGGTGAGAGCTGCCATCTGAGTGTTGACGGCTACACATGGTCCGCATGTCGAACTTGAGAAGTGTTCAATCATAGGTGTTCTCTGTGTCTGACTCAAAGCGGAAGCTATCTCTTTGCTTAAAACGACGTCTGTCAATTCTTCGTCGCTGTCGTTCAATTTGGATATTTCTACACTGATGTTATAGTCTTCTCCGGGAGCGAAATTGTATTTTGAACTGAATGTAAATTCTTTTGATTCCATGGAAGGGACGTTGGCGAAGAATGTCTGTTGTTCAGTCTCGCCGTTTATAGTATAGCTTGCGACCATAGATTCTATTGGGCTGCTGCCTGAGTTTTTTATTGTGAAGCTGATAGGACGGAGTCCGAATTTCACTGTGCTTGGCACGTCGATGCTTGTGAGTTCAACGCCGAGGTCTTCAACGGTATAAACCTCGAAATCGTCGAAATACCATGAGCTGATATGGTTGGAGTTGCCTTCGAAGTAGAAGCAGAACTTTACGCTGCTTTTGCCCATATCAGGACTTGTTATGTTTTCGAGTATTGTGTATTGTCCGTTTTCGCTGTATTGGTCCGACCATACTGTATTCCATGTGTTGCCGTTGTCGGATGATGTGGCAACGCCTACTGTGGCGGTATGGCTGCCGAAGAATGAAGGGTAATGTTTCAAAGCTATGATGGCAGAAGAGACATCACTTAAATCGACGGTTGGAGAGACGAAACGAGCTATGCCGTTAAAAGGAGGTGTCCATTGAAGATGGAGTTCGTTTGGCTTGCCGCCGGCAATATTACTTGTGGAGATGTACCAGTTGTTGGTGCCGCTGCCCATTTTTGTCCATCCTTGAGGCAATGTGCTACCGTCGAAACTTTCGTTGATGATGTAGATGTTTTCTTGTGAAAATACTGATAAAGAAAACAATAATGCAATAGCTAAAAGTAAAGTCTTTCTCATTGATTTATTATTAATTTAATACGCATGCAAAGATATAAAAAAAGACTACAAGTCAACAAGACTACAAGACTACAAGATTTTTTAATTAGGAATTAGGAATTAGGAGTTGAGGAATGATTTTTTTGAACCATTAAACCTGAGTTCCTGAAATCCTAAAATCCTAAAAAAGTTCTGAGATTCTGAGATTTTGAATTTCTGAGTTTCTCTTTCTTGGGCGTTCCGGCTTTGCCGTCGGGCTTTCCGCTATATCTTTTTCCGCCTCCAGCTTCCGTCTCCGCCTTCAGCTTCCGCCTCCAAAAGGATGCCGCTCCAATCCCTAACGCTGAGGGGCTGCGAGTAATGAACTGCAATCTATGGACAAAACTGCCACATCTCTAGTTCCTCTTTCCCTCATACTCATCTTTCACATATTCATAGAAATGAGCGTATGCAGTGCTCATATAAGGCACTATCCATATTAAGCCTATGCCGAGGGTGATGATTCCGAGGAGTATCCATCCGATGAATGAAAGTCCCAAGCAGAACAGTTCCCACTTGTGTCCGTCCATCATCTCCATACTGCGTTTGATGCATTCCTCGCTTGATAGTTCTGGATTGTCTTTAACGATATAGAAAGACATACTGTACGACAAGGCTTTGATTATGCCAGGAACTATAAGCAAAAGCAACCATAAAAAGGTATAAATACCTACTAAAAGACCTGTAAGCAATACTCGTCCATAGTTTTTAAAACCATAGAAAATTCCTTCTATCTTTACGTTTTCTCTTGTGCGCGCATATTCAAGAAATGATATGTCATAGCCATATTGCATTGGTAAAAGAACAAAAATACTTAATAGACCACCTACAAGATCATCCATTATTCCTAAAGCACTTAATGCACCCGATATGATCATATACATAAATGTAAACAATGCTGCTTGTCCCCATTTGCCTTTAAGTTCTGACCATGCTGTATCTCTAAAATATTTTGCATTCATTTTCATAATTTTTTTAGGTTTATTAATGATTGATAAAAAATAATGGAGTGACAAAGTATTCACTCCATCACTCCATTACTTCATAATTTCATTACTATTTTAAAGTTTCACAACCTTACGTGTAGCTGTTCCGTTTTCTGTGTTTACTTGAACGAAATAGATACCTGTGTTGTAGTCGCTCATGTTGATTTCAACATTGTTGCTTCTTACTTCGATTTTTTCAACCAATACGCCTACGCTGTTGTAAACGCTTACACTGTTGATGTTTTCGCTGTTAACACTAACAACGTCTTTAACAGGGTTAGGGTAGATATTCAAATTGCTTTCTTTGATTTCTGTTACGTTAACGCCTGAAGCGATTTTTTTGACAACGCCTACTGATGTCTTTCCGTTTTCGTATAAAGCTACAACTTCTATTGAATGGTCTTTGTCGTCGTAGATACTTTCAACTATTTCTTCGTTGACGTATGATAATCCAGTGTAGTTTGTTTCTACTAATTGTCCGTCAATGTAAATGTTATATCCTGTAGGATTTCCTGTTTCAACTTCCCAGCTTGCTTCGAGAGATGTCTCTGTGAGGTTTGCTGTCATGTTTTTAACAGGATATGCGTGTTCTGTATATTCGTAAGCGAAGTGGCTGTTATAAACTTCTTTGCTGTTATAGTCTTGTAACCACAATGCTACTTCCAAGTCGTTCATGTCTTCAACATTTGTTGATGACATATCGAAAGAGAACTCTAAGCGTTGGTATTCGCCAGCGTTGATTGACATTTCGTTGCCGTTAGCTCCGTCTAACATCTTCATCATAACGTGGTGGAATTCTGTTTCGCCGTTGCTTCCAACGTTGCCTGTTGTTACTTTTTCGTTAATTGCGATGAAAGCTCTTACGTTTTCCATTTGTACGTATGACATGAAGTCGGCTGTAACGTTGATAGTATTGCCTTCAACATTGAAAGCGCCTCTTACGTCAGCATAAGCTGGAGTTTCTAAGCTTTGAATTAAATTGTTTTCTGTCACAGCTGCATAACCTTGGCTTGCTCCATCGAGGAATGCCATAGGAACGCCGTCAACGCCGTAGTAAAATCTTCTTGTTCCGCCTTCTTCTGTGTAATATGGGTCGCCGTTGCCAGGCCAGTTCATTTGGTATTTAACGTATGAGAATTGTCCAGGGTAGTTGGCTGTGAGTTGATTCATGGCGTAGTTGACAGAGACACATGGTCCGCATGTTGAACTTGAGAAGTGTTCAATCATAGGGATTCTGTTTGTGTTGCCCATGGCGACGTATAATTTTTTGCTTAAGAAGTTGTTGCTTTGATCATCGTCGCTTGTGTTGTTGACGGATATAATATTGACAGGTATGCTATAAGTACCAGGATTTAATGTGATTGATTCTGAGAAAGTGAATTGTTTTTTCTCCATCGGAGCGAGGTTGGCTGTGAATGTTTCTGGTGACATTGTGCCGCAGAAACCGTCGCCAACGTTTTCTGTTTCAGCTTCGAAAGATTCTATAGTTGTTTTACCTATGTTTTGTACTGTGAAGGTGATGTCGAGTTCGCCTTTATCCATTATAGTTGGAATGTCGATGCTAACCAATCTGAGGTCGAGGTTTTCTAATGTGAAGACTTCGATGTCGTCGAAATACCAGTTGTTGATGTTGTATGAATTACCGCTGAAATAGATACATATTTTAACATTGTTTTTACCCATATCAGTTGTAGAAATGATTTCACTTACAGAATATTGTCCTGATGTAGAATAGTTTTGTTCCCATGCTGAGTTCCAGTTTATTCCATCAGATGATGTAGCGATGCCGATAGCACTTGTGCCGCCATAATTGTCGAAATAGTGTTTGAAAGATACAGCAAGACTTTCAACATTTGTAAGGTCGAGAGCTGGTGATACGAAACGAGAAACGCCATTGAATTGTGGATTCCAGTAAAGCAATAATTCGTTTGCTGCACCTCCTGCTTTGTTGCTTGATGCTATTGACCAGTTGTCGGATCCTAAGCCGTTAATGGTCCAGCCGGAAGGTAATGTTTCACCGTCAAATGCTTCGTTAATCAAAGTGGCTCTGCTTTGTGCAAACATTGTCACAGAAAGCAATAATGCTAATGTAAATAGTAAAGTTTTTTTCATAATACTTATTTTAATATGTGATTCACTTGAAATATTTATTGCTGCAAATATTATAATTTAATTTCAAAAAAACAAGAGCTTTTTTTAGGAAAAACGTAAATTGGAATTTGTTTTTTTAGACATACTTTTGTATGTCTCTACACGAGATTCGTTTATAAAATAGCAGCAAAAAAATAAAGCTCAGAATCCGAGGATTCTGAGCTTTTATCTTTAGACCACTTGTAGTCTTGTGGTCTTGTAGTCTTATCAAAGTTTAACAACTTTACGGCTTACAACGTTTTCGTTTGATTCTACTTGGATGAAGTAGATACCTGTGTTGTAGTCGTTCATGTTGATTTCAGCATTGTTGCTTCTAACTTCAATTCTTTCAACTAAAACGCCGATGCTGTTGTAAATGCTTACGCTGTTGATATTTTCACCGCTAACTCTTACAACGTCCTTAACAGGGTTAGGATAGATGTTTAAGTTATCTTCAGCTTCGTTTTCCATTACGCTAACGTCATTGCTGTTGAATTTCTTAACAATGCCTACAGATGATTTGCCACCTTCATATAATGCTATAACTTCAACCAATAATATTTGTTTGCTTGATTCATAGCTTATTGATGTTGATGATGTGTTTTCAACTAAAGAACCGTCAACATAAACTTTGTAGCCTGTTGGAGTTGATTGAGCTGGAGCGTCCCATGCAAATGTTCTTGTGCCTTTAGCTGATGCTGTTTCTCTTAAATTTTCAACTGGGTAGCAGTGGCCTGTATATTCGTAAGCGTATTTACTGTTGTAAACTTCTTTGTTGCCTAAGTTTTGTAACCATAATGAAACTTCGAGGTCGTTCATTTCTTCAACGTTTGTTGATGACATATCGAATGAGAATTCGAGTCTTTGGTATTCACCTGGGTTGATGCTGATGTTGTTGCCGTTAGCACCGTCTAACATTTTCATCATAACGTGGTTGAATGATGTTTCACCATTGCTGCCAACGTTTTCTGTTGTTACTTTTTCGTTTACAGAGACGAAAGCTGCTACGTTTTCTAATTTAACGTATGACATGAAGTCGGCTGTGACGTTGATTGTGTTGCCTTCAACATTGAAAGCACCTCTGATGTTAGTATAAGCTGGTTTGCTGTTTTCAATGTCTAACATGTTTTGAGCCATGCTTGTGTTAACGTAAGAACCATTGAAGAAAACTGTAGGAACAGCGTCGCAAGCATAGTAAGCTCTTCTTATGCCGCCTTCTTCTGTGTAATATGGGTCACCTGTGCCAGGCCAGTTCATTTGGTATTTTGTATAAGTGAATTTGCCAGGGTTGTTTGTTGTGAGTTGGCTCATTGTGTAGTTTACAGAAACACATGGTCCGCATGTTGAACTTGTGAAATGTTCGATCATAGTTGTTCTTTGTGAGCTGCCCCATGCTGCGAAAATGTTTTTGTCTAATGAGTTGTTGCTTGCATCTCCGTCAACTTCGCCGTTAACGCTGTTGATTTCTACAGTTATGTTATAATATTCATCTTGTGGTTGAGCTAAGAATGTTGCATTGCTTAAGTAGCTGAATGCAATTTGTCTTGTTTCAAATGGAGCTAATGTTTGGTCGATTGTTGCTACTACTGCTTCGTCCCAGCCTGTAACGTTTACTGATGCTTCGAAGTAGTTAACGATTGTCTTACCAACGTTTTGTACTGTGAAAACTATTTCTGTTTCTCCTGTAGGGATGATTTCTGGTGTGTCGATGCTGACGAGTTTAACGTCTATGTCTTCTTGTGTGAAGATTTCGAAGTCGTCGAAGCTCCAGCTGTTGATGTTGTATGAGTTGCCTTCGTAGAATAAGCAGAATAAAACGCTGCTCTTACCCATATCAGGAGTTGTTATTACTTGGTTGATATTAGCACCACCAGACATGTTGTATGATTGTTCCCAACCTGTATTCCATGTGTTGCCACCATCTGATGATGTTGCGATACCGATTTTACTTGCATCACCGTAGTTGTCGAGATAATGTCTGAATGAAACAACAACTTCTTCAACGTTTGTTAAGTCAACAGGGTTCATCACGATACGTGATACTCCGTCGAAACTTGGGTTGTAGTATAAGTATAATTCGTTTGGTGTACCGCCAGCATTGTTTGTTGATGAAATTGACCAGCTGTTGGTGCCTTTGCCTTGGATTGACCATCCAGCAGGAAAATCGCTGCCGTCAAAAGATTCTTGGATGAGACCTGCTCTGTTTTGTGCAAACATTACTGTTGAAAGTAATAATGCCAATGTAAATAGTAAAGTTTTTCTCATAATGTGAAATTTAAATTTAAGTTAAAAAATTAAGTCGCAAATATATGTTATTTTTTGACATGATATAGTGACATATAAAAATATTAATATAATACAAGAACTTATAAAAGACTTTATTTAACGATAATCTTCTTCGTTATTTTGTCGTTTTCAGTTTGTATGTCAATGATATAAATTCCAGTGTTATAATCTGAAGTGTTGATTTCTATTTCGTCAGAATTAGCTTCTATTACATTAATTAAGATTCCTAAATAGTTATATATCTTAACTATTTTGAAATCAGAACTATGAGCTTTAATCTTGACGAAATCCTTAGCTGGGTTAGGGTAGATGCTTAATGATATTTCTTCCTTTTCATTAATATTGACCCAATTGCTGATAATGATGTTCAACGCGCCTACTGATGTCATTTCGTTTTCATAAACAGCAACAACTTCAGCAATATGTGTTTTGCCGTCTAAAACGTCTTCGTTGAAATCAGTGGTAGAATATGATAATCCTGTATGGTTTTCTTTTATCAGTTCTCCATCGATGTAGATGTCATATCCTGTTGGAGCGCCTTGTTCAGGAGTTTCCCATTGAAGTGATAATGTGCTGAGGTCGTCGCTTATTCCGGCCATCATATTTCTGACAGGGTAGCAGTGCTCGGTATATTCGTAGGCGAAATGGCTGTTGTAAATCTCTCCAGTCACATAATTCTGTAACCATAAAGAGACTTCAAGGTCGTTCATTTCTTCAACGTTTGTCGATGACATATCATAAGTGAATTCTAATCTTTGATATTCGCCGGCATTGATGTCCATTACGTTGCCTGTAGGTGAATCTAACGCTTTCATGAAGATATGACGGAATTCTGTCTCTCCGTTTGAACCAACATTACCTGTTGTGACTTTCTCGTTGACGGTAACGAAAGCTCTGACATTTTCCATCTTGATATATGACATGAAGTCGGCAGTGATATTGATTACGTTGCCTTCAACTTTAAAAGCTCCTCTTACGTTGGCGACAGAAGGTGTTTCGTAACTTGCATCCAAAGCTTCTTGTGTCACGATGGTGTATTCTTGCCAGATGCCGTCGAGATATAACATAGGAACTGCGTCAACTTGATAATATCCAGCTCTTCCAGCGACTTCGTTGAAATAATAAGGGTCGCCTATGCCTGGAAAGTTGACAGGATATTTTGTGTAAGTGTATCTTCCTGGATTGGCGTTGGTTATTTCTAACATCATGGCGTTGGCATTGACGCATGGTCCGCATGTGGAACTGGAAAAATGTTCTATCATAGGAATCTTCTGTGCATAACCCATTCCGACATTCAAGTCTTTTTCCATATAGTTGTTGTCTTCGTTGATGTCTGACGTTCCATTGACGCTGACTATCTCAATAGGCATGACGTATGTTCCAGGTGAAAGGAAAATTTTTTCTGTGAATGTAAGTTTATAAGTATCTAACGACTCAATGTTAACGTTGAAGGTTTGAGATATGACAGCTTCATCGTTAAAGAAGTCTTTGAATGTAGCTTCTATTGTTTCTATTGTCGTTGCTCCCATGTTTTGTACGGTAAATGAAATTTCATTGTATCCGTAGTTGATCATTTCAGGAACATCGATGCTGACAATTTCCAAGTCGAGATTGTCTTGCGTAGAGATTTGCAAATCATCGAAGTACCATCCGTTCATGGTGTATGATGCTCCTTCGTAAAATATTGAGAAGAGAACATTTTCTTTTCCAATATCAGGAGTTGAGACGAGCTGATACACTTCGTAGCTTCCTGTTGTTCCGAAAGTTTCTGACCAACCGACATTCCATGTGCTGCCGTTGTCGGATGAAGTTGCGATGCCGAGTGTGTATTCGTTGATTTGGTTATCTAAATAATGTTTAAAGTTAACCACAACCTCATTGATGCCGCTGAGGTCGATAGGCTTTGTTATCACTCTTGAGCTGCCTGTCAAAATCGGCCACCATGATAAGCAAAGTTCGTTGGCAGAACCGCCTGCGTTATTAGTCTGAGAGATGACCCAATTGTCGGCACCAGTTTCTGAAGTAGTCCATCCTTCAGGAAGAGATGTAGAATCAAAAGTCTCGTTCAATAAAATCGCTCTGTTTTGAGCGAACATCATCGTAGAAAACAATAATGCAATAGTAAGTAGTATAGCTTTTTTCATAATATTTTTTTATTAGAAATTCAGAAAAAGAGGAATAGAGTTAAAGAGGGACTATAGGGACAGAGTTAAGATACTCTCAACTCTTTAGCCCCTATAGTCCCTCTTATCCTTCAAAAATTCTTATTTCTTAATAACCTTCTTTACAAGGTTTCCGTTTTCTGTCTGAACGTTAACGA
>JAGBVS010000177.1 GCA_017630195.1 Bacteroidales bacterium
TCCCAAGTCATATGCTGTTTTAGAGCAATCCTCGGCTGCCATTTGAGCTGCGTATGGAGTGTTCTTCTTTGAACCTTTGAAGCCCATTTTTCCGGCTGATGCCCAAGAAATGACTTGTCCTTCATTGTTTGTCAAGGAAATGATGATGTTATTGAAAGAAGCTTTAATGAATGCTTTACCAACAGCTTCAATCTTCACAACACGTTTCTTAACGACTTTTGTGTTTTTTGCCATTTTTTAAATGATTTTTTTAATGGTTTTTTTATGATCCAACCAATAAGTTATTTATTACTTAGTGGCTTTCTTTTTATTAGCAACAGTTTTCTTACGTCCCTTACGAGTACGTGCATTATTTTTGGTACTTTGACCACGTAATGGTAATCCTGAACGGTGACGGACACCTCTGTAGCAACCAATATCCATTAAACGTTTGATATTGATTTGAATTTCACTACGAAGTTCACCTTCTACTTTGTATTGATCACCAATGATTGTACGGATAACATTTTGTTCATCATCGTTCCAATCTTGAACTTTTTTTTCTGGATCTACGCCTGCTTTTGCAAGAATTTCTTTAGCAAGTGAACGACCGATACCATAAATATAAGTCAATGAAATTTGACCTTGTTTGTTGTTAGGAATATCAACACCAGCAATTCTAGCCATAATTCTTCTATTTTTACGTTTTTATTAACCCTGACGTTGTTTTTCTTTAGGGTTCTTTTTGTTAATTACATACAATTTACCTTTACGACGCACAATTTTGCAATCGTCTGATCTTTTCTTGATTGATGCTCTGACTTTCATATTTATTTCTATTACCTTTTAATTTCTTTAAGCAAAGTAAACTTATCCTTTTTTTGCGGGTGCAAAGATAAGATATTTTTTTAAGAAAAAAAAAATTATTTATATCTGAATGTTATACGTCCTTTTGTCAGATCATAAGGGGACATTTCGAGTCTTACTCTGTCTCCAGGTAGAATTTTTATGTAATGCATACGCATCTTTCCTGAAATATGTGCTATAATTTGTAGACCATTTTCTAATTCTACTCTGAACATTGCATTACCCAATGATTCAACTACTGTTCCGTCTTGTTCTATCGACAATTGTTTTGCCATATAATATTCTTTTATTTATTGATTTCCTTCAATCCATTCAAAACTTGATAATATCTCAGCTTTTCCGTTACGTACTGCTACGTCATGTTCAAAGTGTGCTGCTGGTTTTCTGTCTTTTGTCTTTATAGTCCATCCGTCTCTTTCTTGAATGATGTCCTTTTTACCAAAAGTTATCATTGGTTCAATCGCTATAACGATGCCTTCTGATAATTTTGTTCCAGTACCACGTTTGCCGTAATTAGGAACTTGAGGATCTTCATGCATCTTACGACCTACTCCATGACCAACCAATTCACGAACTACTCCATAGCCAAATTGTTCAACATAACTTTGGATAGCATATCCTATATCACCAATTCTATTTCCTGAAACAGCTTGTTCAATACCTTTATATAAAGATTCTTTTGATCTTTGAAGGAACAATTTAATCTCTTCAGATACCTCGCCTACTGTAAAAGTATATGCAGAATCGCCGACATAGCCGTCTAATATTGTTCCACAGTCTACAGATACTATATCACCATCACGGAGTTCATAGTTTCCAGGTATACCGTGTACAACAGCATCATTGACGGAGATGCATAGACTTCCGGGAAATCCTTCATAGCCCTTGAAGGCAGGTATTGCACCATGATCTCTGATAAATTCCTCAGCGATTTTATCAAGTTCTATAGTACGGATACCCGGACGTATATGCTTTCCTACTTCACCTAAAGTTTTACCTACAAGTAAAGCAGCTTTTCTAAGCAATTCTATTTCACTATCAGTTCTATAATGAATCATTGTTAGAAATCTTATATTCTTCCTGAGCGACCTTTAATGCGACCTGACTTTGTTAAACCATCGTAGTGACGCATTAAGAGATGGCTCTCTATTTGTTGTAATGTATCTAATACAACACCAACGAGAATCAACAATGATGTACCACCGTAGAATTGTGAGAACTGTTGATTAACGCCGAGAATTGAAACTATTGCAGGCATGATTGCTACTACACCTAAGAACAAAGAACCTGGGAAAGTAATTCTTGAGATAACATCGTCAAAGAATTCTTGAGTCTTCTTTCCTGGCTTAACACCTGGGATAAAACCACCGTTTTTCTTAATATCTTCTGCCATTTGAGCTGGGTTAATTGTAACAGCTGTGTAGAAGTATGTGAAAACAACGATTAACAAGAAGAATACTGCGTTATACCAGAATCCGTTCATGTTTGTAAATGCTGACATGAAGCCTGACATTGATTCACTTTGTGTAAAACCAGCAATAGTAATAGGTACGAACATAATTGCTTGAGCAAAAATGATAGGCATAACACCAGCAGCATTAACTTTCAATGGAATATATTGACGTACTCCACCGTATTGTTTGTTGCCAACAACGCGTTTTGCGTATTGTACTGGTATTTTACGTGTACCTTGAACTAACAATATTGTCATGATAATAACAAGGACGAGAACAACGATCTCAATCAAGAAGAAGATTGGGCCGCCATGACCTTGTGTGAAACGTGATGCTACTTCAGCGAACAATGCGAAAGGTAAACGTGCGATGATACCGATCATAATGATCAAAGAAATACCATTACCTAAACCTTTGTCTGTAATACGTTCACCGAGCCACATGACGAATAATGTGCCAGCTATAAGAATAATTACTGATGAAATCCAGAAGAACAAAGTTGGTGAGCCGCCTGCTACGAATGGATAAATTGCTTCAGCTGGAAGTTGAGCGCGCAAGTTAGCGATATAACCAGGAGCTTGTGCTGCAACAATAAGAACTGTTAAGTAGCGTGTAATTTGATTGATTTTACGACGACCGCTTTCACCTTCTTTTTGTAAACGTTGGAAATAAGGTATTGCCATACCCAACAGCTGAACTATAATAGAAGCTGTGATATATGGCATAATACCTAATGCGAATACTGAAGCGTTAGCGAAAGCACCACCTGAGAACATATTCAACAAACCGAGAAGACCGCTACTGCTTTGGTTTTGCAATTCGGCGAGTTGATTAGGATCGATTCCTGGGAGAACCACGTAAGAACCGAAACGATAAATTAAAACAATTAATATCGTGTAGGTGATACGCTTACGGAGTTCCTCAATTTTAAAGATATTTCGTATGTTCTCTCTGAGTCGTTTGTTCATCCATAGAATACCGGCTATAACAACACATACTAAAATAACTATTAATAACTCCTTCATATCTCTTCAGTTTTATTTATTATATTTTCTCGATTGTTCCACCGGCATTTGTAATAGCTGCTTCTGCGCTCTTTGAGAAAGCGTGAGCTTTGACAGTCATTTGTGCCTTTAATTCACCGTTACCAAGAATTTTTACGAGTTCATTCTTACCAACAAAACCATTTTCCATCAATAATTCAGGAGTAATGTTCATGATACCGCAGTCAGCGAAATCTTGAAGGATTTCAACATTAACTGGACGGAAGAATTTACGATTGATATTCTTGAAACCGAATTTAGGAACGAGACGTGCCAATGGCATTTGACCACCTTCGTAACCGATTTTGTGAGAAGTGCCTGAACGTGAGCCAGCGCCTTTGTGACCACGTGTTGAGGTACCACCTCTACCAGAACCTTGTCCACGACCGATTCTCTTGCGAGTTTTTACAGAGCCTTTGGCTGGTTTAAGATTACTAAGATCCATACTATTTATTAATTTTCTTAGTTCAACAATTAAATTTCTTCAACTTTGAGAAGGTGTTTTACCTTTTCAACCATACCGGCGAGACATGGATTTTCCATATCAACCTCAATAGATTGGTTCATTTTTCTAAGACCTAAAGCTACTAA
>JAGBVS010000178.1 GCA_017630195.1 Bacteroidales bacterium
CCATACGCAGGTTGCAAAGACCGCCAAACTTTTCGGCAGTGCCAAAGTCGATGATCAGCGCCTTGCAGTGACCGATGTGCAGGTAGCCGTTGGGCTCCGGCGGGAAACGGGTGTGGACGGTGGCACCGGCGTACCGGCCGCCGTCTGCGATATCCTCTTCGATGAAGGCATCAATGAAATTTCAGGTAACAAATTTACTGTTAGCCCTAACCCAGCAAAATCAACAGTTAACGTAAATGTAAACGGCAACGCTCAAGTTAGAATCTTCGACATGACAGGCCGCTGTGTAAAAGAAGTTAACGCAATGGGTAACACAACAATCAACGTTGAAGACTTAAACAAAGGTATCTACTTTGTTAACGTTAACGGTAATGTACAAAAACTCGTTATAGAATAATTCTTACGAGATCGAGGACGAGATTCTTCGATTATGATAAAGATAAAAAAACTCGGAGTCTGAAAATGATTTCGAGTTTTTTTATTTATATTTGCGTCTGATAAAAATATAATATTATGAAAAAAGTTTTAACATTATTCTTTATTATGATATTGGCTTTGAATGTTAAGGCTCAATGTCCAATTACAGAAGCTGTCGATTTTTATTCAATCGATGATTATGGAACAAAAGTACATTTGTTTGAAATTCTTGATGGAGGACAGTATGCATTCATATATTTCTTTATGTCAGATGCATCTACATCTGAGATGTTCGATCCTTGTGTAGCTGATGCCTATCGACAATTGGGTTCAAACCAAGAGGATGTTTATTTTATAGGAGTCGCTCCTTGCAATGACAGTCTGGCTATAGACGGATGGAAAGAAAAATATGACATTGATTTCCCAGTCATACATTGGTACACTGAAGGTTCAACAGCTGTTGAGATATGCGATGATTATCAAGTGCAAATTTTCTCAACAGCAATTCTAATTGCTCCCGATCGTCAAATTCTGATTGATAATATTTGGCCAATCACATCAACTGACGTTATTTTAGATGCGATTGCTGAGTTTGTTGTACCTGGAGATAATGTTAATGAAATAGTGAAAAATAGCGTTGGCATACATCCAAATCCAGCGAAGACGAACTTTAATATAGATTTAGATGGCGATACTCATGTGAGAATTTTTGATATCGCAGGACGATGTGTAAAAGAAATTGACGTTGTTGATAATGCAACAATCAATATTGAAGATTTAAACAAAGGTGTTTACTTTGTTGAAGTTAATGACAAGATAGAAAAGCTTATAGTCGAATGACGCTAAGGTCTTTCTAAGCCCAGAATAAAGACTCAGAATCTTAATATTATTTTAGGTTCTGAGTCTTTTTTGTTTTTTAAAGTTTACTTGATTTTGCCATTATAATACAAGGTGAATGGTACGAATGTGTAATAATCTAAAAATGCATTACCAACTGCGCTTATAGTATAGATGTCGTCAGAAATAGAAATGTCAAGATCTCCGGTGAGGACATATTCCGCTCCAGACCAAGCCATTGTTATTTCTCCGTTGCAATCACCGTTGAATGTGAGTTGAAAACTTCCAGTTGGAATACTTTGTTTTTCGTCAAATTCAAAGATTGATTGCATTGCGTTGGTGTTGACGACAATATAAGTGTTGCCGTTTTCTATTTTACTGGAAACTGACGTAATTGGAGAGATGGCATCGCCTATTGTGATAATGTTGTTGGTTAGGATAACGTTTTCGACATCGTCGTCGTTGCAACTTGTGAAGAACATTGGTAATGTAAGGATAAATAATCCTATAAATAAAATAGTCTTTTTCATAGCTTTTGTTTTTTTATTTAGATGTTAAAACAAGCTGCAGAAACAAATGTTGACAATGAATTGTTAAACCCTAAAAATTATAGAGTTCTAAAGTTCTATTGTCATTTCCCCCAATTTTCTCGGTCTAAGCTTCTATATTGAATTGCTTCGGCGAGATGTTCTTTTTTGATATTTTCCGAATTGTCGAGGTCGGCTATTGTTCTGGCCACCTTTAATATTCTGTCATACGCACGTGCGGAAAGATTCAGACGGTCCATTGCTCCTTTTAATAAAATGGAACATTCGTTGTCGAGGACGCAATATTTCTGAATCAATTTTGAACTCATTTGTGCGTTTGAGTGTATGTTAGGGACATTAGCGAATCGTTCGGTCTGTATTTGTCGAGCTTTTGTCACTCTTGTTCTCACGTCGGAGCTTTTCTCGCCAAGGTTTTTCTTTGATAACTCCTCAAATGGTACAGGAACGACTTCTATATGAAGGTCGATTCTATCGAGCAGAGGTCCTGATATTCTGTTAAGATATTTTTCCACAGCGCCAGGTTGGCAGGTACATTCTTGTGTGGGATGGTTGTAGTAACCGCAAGGGCAGGGATTCATGGCTGCCACGAGCATGAAACTCGCAGGGAATTCTATAGTTTGTTTTGCTCTTGCTATTGTGACGACGCGATCTTCCATAGGTTGTCGCAGCACTTCAAGAACGTTACGTTTAAACTCGGGAAGCTCGTCTAAGAATAAGACTCCGTTATGAGCGAGAGAGATTTCGCCAGGTTGAGGATAAGCGCCGCCACCGACTAATCCGACGTATGATGTTGTATGATGAGGACTTCTAAACGGTCGTGATTTTAATAATGACAATCCGTTCCCAAGAAGTCCTACCACGGAATGTATCTTTGTGGTTTCTAATGCCTCTCTCAATGTCATGGGTGGCATTATGGTAGGAAGACGTTTTGCCAACATCGTTTTTCCGCTTCCGGGACTGCCGATAAGAATCACATTGTGAGATCCTGCTGCCGATACTTCCAAAGCTCGTTTTATATTCTCCTGACCTTTAACATCGGCAAAATCGAAGGCATAAACATCTTCAATGTTCTGGTCGTATTTGGATATTTCTATAGGTTTTAATGATGATGCTCCGTTGAGAAAGGAGATGACTTCCATAATGTTATTAACTCCATAAACATCAATGTCTTCTACTACAGCTGCCTCTTTAGCATTGGATAGAGGCAGTATCAATCCTTTGAAACCATCTTGCATAGCTCGTATTGCGATAGGTAAAACGCCTCTTATAGGATTAAGGCTGCCATCCAAAGAGAGCTCTCCCATGATTATATATTTGTCAAGAAGTTCAGTGCTTACCTGTTCTGAGGCTGCTAATATGGCAATGGCAATAGGAAGATCGTAGGAAGAACCTTCTTTTCTTATATCAGCAGGAGCCATATTAATGGTGATTTTACGCTTAGGGTATTTTAAGTCGTTGTTACTCAACGCTGCTTCTATGCGCTGTTGACTTTCTTTAACAGCGCTGTCGGGTAGTCCTACCAAGAAAAACTGAACACCTCTGTCGATATTGACTTCTATGGTTACAGTAATAGCTTCAATGCCGTTTAAGGCACTTCCAAAGGTTTTTACTAACATAATTTTGGTTTTTAGGTTCTTAGTTTCTGATTTCAAGAGATGAATTAACTTCTCTTGGGCTTGTATTGCGATGTTTGGAAGATTTGTTGGATGTCGGTATTATTTAACATTTCTTGCAAACTCTCATCATTATTTGTCATATATGAGCGGATTATTTGTAAACCAATATATTCGCCAAGTCGAGCGGGAGCTTCGTTTGAAAAAGCTTGCGTGAATGGTCCGTCGCCGAATAAGTTACGAAATACATCAGCGCCTTTTGCGTACAATAAATCATTCCCTACTATTGTCGCCCAAATATCGCTTTCAAATTCTTTAACCCATTTCATTTGTTTTGATGTGTAACCCATTAAAACAGAGTCTGGTAAAGAAGGATTTAGCGCTTCAATGAAATATAGTCGCTTGCCAGAATCTATCATCTCCGACAGAACGTCCTTCTGATACTGTTGCTTGTAAATGTATGTTGAATAAAGCGATTCTGCTAAATCGCGTGCGATAAAAGAAGGCTGACAACGATACGAACGATAGCGTGGCATTCCAATATAATCATAAAGATTATTTTCGTTGCTAAGATATAAGTCCAAGCTAATCAATGTGCCATTAGGCATTATCATTATAGAAGGTGTGTTGTAATCGATGCCCGATACATATAAATATGTCTCTTCCGGAATTCTGATGTTAGGGTAATAATATTTGAATAATTGATATACTGATTTTATCTCTTTAGATAGATTGTCGGTATTTGAGAATTTTTCTTCTGCCATTTTGTTGATTCTTATGCAGAATGTGTCTGTCGCAAAACCTTTTAAATAATTGACGGCATTGATGTCATAAAGGTTGCCTTCAAGGAAAACAGGGAATTCGCTTTGGATGTTTCTTATTTCTTCAGCAAAATTGGCTGTATCGAGCGAAAAAAGTGCCTTTGAATAATTTTTGATTTTAATTTCTTGTGAATCAAGAAGTTCTTGCTGTATTTTTAATTTGTCTTTATATGTTTTTGTTTTTTGGCATGATGCGAAAAGCAAGGAAAATAAAACCAATAATATCAGGGATGTTCTTTTCATATTTTTTTATTTTTAAATTTTGAGTTTTTGAGTTTCAGAATTAATTTCACTGCAAATATACAACGAAAAATCATGCTTTTTTCGTTTTTAACATTAATTAAGAATTTTAAATCTATTTTAATGCGTATTGATTAAATTTCTCATAATTTTTGCATATAAATTTTAACATATTGAGTTTTAATTTATTACAATATGATAAATGTAAAGATAAATTAAGAGAAATATGGGTAATGATTAAAATAAGGAATCATCTTTTGCTGTAGTTTCTTCATCTTCGAAATAGATATCGACGGCTGAATCGCGTTCCATTCCGAGCAATGATGCAGCTTTTCCGTGGTTGAGAGCAATTTCTAAGAAGCCGTGTGAGCCAAATAATGCAAGAATATCTGGTTCCGGAACTTCTTGGTAACTTCTTCTAATCTTATTGATTTTATATATTCCGCTACATAATTTAATAGTGAAATTACGTCCGGCTCTGATTTGTTCGAATTGCGTTTTAGAAATATTTGTGACCAAATTCTCGTAGGCATCGATATAATTGACTAAACCATGAATTGAATTGGCGTTGTATGATGGTTTCAATTCAATTTTCTCCTTTATTTTATATGGCAAGCCAATATCTGATAAAGTGGCGCCATTGTGAATCATGACAGCAACTTTTACAAATCTGTCTCTTGTACTAAATGTAAAGAAATCAGTATCTTGTATAACATCAATGATGACAGCTTCATACTCGTCTTGGTCAATTATTAAAGAGAAAATGGAGTTGTCGGTTCCAACAAAATAATGTTCATTAACTTTGAGAACGACATGTGGATTGTCGGTAGATTCTTCTGTGTCAATAGCTAAGATATGAATGCTGCCCTTAGGGAAGTTTTTATAACAATTTTTCACTATGAATGCTGCCGAACGAACATCGAATGGTTCGATGTTATGAGATATGTCAACAATATTAACATTTGGCAATGCAGAATATATTGCTCCTTTTACAGCAGGAACATAATAATCAGAAAGACCCCAGTCGCTTGTTAATGTTATGATTGCCATTATGATAAATTGTTAAGATATTACTCGTTTGATATTGTGCAAATATACATCTTTAGAAAAAGTAAAAAAATATTAAAAAAAAAATTTTATCAACATTTTTTATGATTCTTATTCTCTTTACTATTATATTTGTAAATAATTTTAATGCAACAATAAATTATAATGTCAGAACAAATTGTTCAAGTAGAAAACGTTAATCCAAGTGATTTGTATGGTGCTAATGATCAGCATCTTACTATGATAAAGTCTTTGTTCCCAAAGATAAAAATCATTGCGCGTGGCGATTACATAAAGATTATAGGCAATGACGAAGAAGTGGAATATTTCATCAATCGTCTAAATTTGTTGATTTTACATTTAGAACGTTACGGTAATATCAGCGCTAAGGTCATAGAAGACATTATGCTATGTGCTGGTGAATCGGATTTCATAAAAAATATAAATGATAGTGATGTTTTGGTTTACGGACGTAATGGTCTGCAAATCAAGGCTATGACTGCAAATCAGAAGCTGATGGTAAAGGCTTCTGAAGATAAAGATATGATTTTTGCTATCGGACCTGCTGGAACAGGCAAGACTTATACTGCTGTAGCTTTGGCTGTTAGAGCATTGAAAAACAAGGAGGTAAGACGAATTATTCTGACACGTCCAGCAGTAGAGGCAGGTGAAAACCTTGGTTTCTTGCCAGGTGATTTGAAAGAGAAATTAGATCCATATTTGCAGCCTCTTTATGATGCCTTGCGTGATATGTTGCCTCAGTCAAAATTGCAGGCCTTCATGGAAGATGGAACAATCGAGATTGCACCACTTGCATTCATGCGCGGACGTACTCTCGACCACGCTTTCGTTATCTTAGACGAAGCTCAAAATGCAACTCGTTCTCAGTTGAAAATGTTCTTGACAAGAATGGGACGCTCTGCTAAATTCGTTATAACTGGCGACATAACTCAAATCGACTTGCCTAAAAATCAGCCTTCAGGTTTGCCTCAGGCAATGGAAGTGTTGAAAGATGTTAAGGGAATTGATTTTATTTTCCTTAGCGAAAAGGATGTTGTAAGACATAAACTCGTAACCGACATCGTTAACGCTTATAAAAAATATTATAATGACGAAAATGATGGAAACGGTAACGGATAATAGACAATGAATATTAACAATCAATAATATAAATAATATGAAAGCATTAACAAAAACAGATTTTAATTTTGAAGGTCAAACTAAAGTATATCACGGTAAGGTCCGTGACGTATATTTTATTGATAATAAATATCTTGTGATGGTCGCTAGCGACCGTATCTCAGCATTTGACGTAATCCTTCCTGAAGGTATTCCTTACAAAGGTCAAGTTTTGAATCAAATCGCTGCTTTGTTCTTGGACGAAACAAAAGACATCGTCCCTAACTGGAAAATAGCTACTCCAGACCCAATGGTAACTGTTGGTCATCTCTGCAAACCTTTCCCTGTTGAAATGATTATCCGTGGCTACCTCACCGGAAGTTCATGGCGTACATACAAAAGCGGTCAACGTTCAATATGCGGCGTTGCAATTCCTGACGGAATGAAAGAGCATCAACGTTTTGAAAAACCTATCATCACTCCAACAACAAAGGCTGACGAAGGCCACGATGAAGATATTTCACGCGAAGAGATTATCCGTCAAGGTCTTATCAGTGAAGAGGATTACAAACAAATTGAAGAAATCACTTATAAATTGTTCCAACGCGGAAGTGAAATAGCTGCTAAACACGGACTTATCCTCGTTGATACAAAATATGAATTTGGTAAAATAGGTGATCAGATTTATCTCATGGACGAAATCCATACTCCAGACTCATCACGTTATTTCATCGCTGACGAATACGAAGAATGCTTCGAAAAAGGCCTTCCTGTTAAACAGCTTTCAAAAGAATTCGTACGTGAATGGTTGATGGCTAACGGATTCCAAGGTCAAGAAGGACAACAAGTTCCAGAAATGACACCAGAAATCGTAGGCAGTATTTCTGAACGTTATATCGAACTCTATGAAAAAGTTACAGGCAAGAAATTTGAAAAAGCCGACGACTCAGACGACATACTGAAACGTATCGAAACAAATATCGCAAATTGTCTTAAAGAGCTTAAATAAGACTACAAGACCACAAGACTACAAGTAGAGACGTATCAATGTTTCCTATAAAATAACAAACATTGATGCGTCTCTTTTTAATTATGCATTAGTTTGTCTTCTCCTCTAAATTCCTCAAAACCTTAAATAATTTCTTGATGATATTCGTGTTTCTTGAAGGCTCGAAATATCTTAATTCGGGACTTATATTCAATTCATTCAAATAGTTACGAATATCTTTTCTCATCAATACATTTCCGTGATTAAATGGATTTATATAAAAAAGTACATCTTCAAATTGTGGGAAATCTTCAGTCTTTTTACAAAAAGCAAGAATGAAATGATTTGGTATATCAATGCCGTAGATTGGAATTTCAAGTCGTTCAGCGATAATGCAATACAGCATTCCAAGTGAAAGCGGGTTGCCGATATGTGTATTTAAAAGTGTATTGATGAAATAATAGTCGGGATTGTTTATTGTGGATGTGTCGCCTCTGAATTTGTTGACGTCATATATTATATGATTAAGTATCTTGACTTGTTCCAAAGGTGTAAGATCTTGATTCATTTCGTGTTCGGCTTGTTCAATAATCATCATGATATTAAATCCCAACCACGACCAATCTGCATTTGGAAAATGGTATTTTGCCAAAATGAAGCATGGTTCCATTAAGTCGTATTCGCGTTTCTTACGCCACAAATTTAGTTTGTTTATGATATTCTTATGTTCAATTGTATCAATCAGCGCCTCTAAACGATGTTGCAGAAAAACATCATCAGATTTTTCTAATTTTTCTTTTAAGGAAGGCAGAGCTTTTTCTCCGTAAGAGACTATGGCGTTTGCTATATTAATAAAAAGGTGTTCATCTTTTTCCTCGGTGAGAAACATTAATGAGTCAAGAGTATTCGCTGTTTTCATGATAATAATTTTTAACAAAAACAACGAAAAAATAATAAAGTTCTAAAGAGTGAAAAAATATTAATCTTTATAGAAATTCATGTCAATCATATATTTGTAAGATTGTTCCGGCATGAAATATCTAACGTCTTTATTGTTTTTGATGGCTTTTCTTATGAAAGTAGAAGAAATTTCTATTTCAGGAGCGTCAATGACTTGCACCGACTTATGATTCAATAATTCACCTCCGTCGTAGTTTTTTCTCGGATAAACTAAAATATGATAATTGTCGAGAATTACTTGATAGTTTTTCCATTTTTTAAAACTTTCTATATTATCCATTCCGCAGATGAGATAAAATTCGGTATTTGGATAACGTTCAGAGAGACGCACAAGAGTATCAATGGTATAGGAAGGTTTTGGCATATAAAATTCGATGTCACAGACCTCAAAACGCTCGTCATTTTTCACGGCCATTTCTAACATGTCGCGACGATGATGGTCTTCAAGCAATGATTTCTTGTCTTTAAAAGGGTTTTGAGGACTGACAACGAACCATACGGAATCCAAATCGGTATATTCTACGATATAGTTCGCAAGCATAAGATGTCCGTTATGAACAGGGTTGAACGAACCGAAGAATAGACCGATTTTGTTATTTCTCATATTATAGAATATTGAAAAGTTGTTCTTTTATCTTTTCGAGTTCATCTTTCATTTTTACGACAAGACGTTGAATGTCGGCATCGTTGGCTTTAGAACCGAGGGTGTTAATTTCGCGTCCCATTTCTTGTGAGATGAAACCAAGTTTCTTGCCGGCGCCTTCTTCGTCTATTGTCTCATCGAAATAAGAACAATGTTTTGCGAGACGTACTTTCTCTTCTGTGATGTCGAGTTTTTCAAGATAGAAAATCAATTCTTGTTCAAAACGGTTTTCGTCATATTTTCCCGACTGTGTCAGTTCGGTTAAGTTTTTGATTAATTTGTTTTTGATATTTTCGTGACGATTTATCTCAAAAGGAGTGACTTCACCGAGATATTCCAAGATGAGATTTTTTCTCTTTAACAAATCTATTTTTAAGATGTCGCCTTCTTGTCGTCTGAATTCATCAGTTATTCTTAAAGCTTCGAGCAAAGTTTCTTTAACTTTTTCGATGAAGTTTTCGTCATATTCCTGTTCTGGTGTGACGAAAATGCCAGGCATTTTGAATAAAAGCATAGCCAAGTCGGAAGAAGCCGGAATGTTATATTCTTCAGAGATTTCCTTTATTTGCTTTATATAAGAAGCTATGACTTCTTTCTCGATGTGAGTGTTTTGTTCCACGTTAGTGTCGGTCACTGAAATGCTAACGTCTATTTTTCCTCTTTGTAAGATATTCGCTATCTCATTACGATAATCCAATTCTTGAGGACGTAATTCTTGAGGTAATTTTAGGGATAAGTCTAATTGTTTGGAGTTCAGTGTTTTAACTTCGACAACTATTCTTTTTGTTAAATATATTTGTTCGGCTTTGCCGTAGCCAGTCATTGATTTAATCATAATTTTTTCTTTTGCTACAAAGATAATTCAAAAATCTTGTGTTTATGTAAAAAAAAATATATCTTTGTAAGTAACTTTTTGAATTGAAAAATTCATGCTAATAATTAATAACGAACTAAAATAAATAACATGGAAAAAATGACTTCACAATTAGCAATGGAGTTGGAGGCTAAATATGGCGCTCACAACTACCATCCACTTCCTGTTGTTTTAGCTAAAGGTAAAGGTGCTAAAGTATGGGATGTTGAAGGTAATGAATATTACGACTTTTTATCAGCTTATTCAGCAGTTAATCAAGGACATTGTCATCCGGCAATTATAAAGGCGTTGTGCGATCAGGCGCAAAATCTGACTTTAAGTTCGCGTGCTTTTTACAATGATTGTCTTGGCGTTTGGGAAAAATATATCACGGAATATTTCGGTTATGATAAGGTGCTTCCAATGAATACAGGTGCCGAAGCCGACGAAACAGCTCTTAAATTAGCTCGTCGTTGGGGTACGGTATGTAAGGGAATTCCAAATGATGAAGTGACAATAGTTTGTTGCGAAGGTAACTTCCACGGCCGTACAATCACTATCATCACAATGTCGAACGACCCGGATTCATACGCAAATTATGGTCCGCTCACACCTGGTTTCATCCGTATTCCTTACAACGACCCTGACGCATTGGAAGCTGTTTTGGCAGAACACGGACACAAAATCGCTGGTTTCTTGTTAGAGCCAATCCAAGGTGAGGCTGGCGTTTATGTTCCAGACGAAGGCTATCTTAAAAAATGTTATGACATTTGTAAGAAATACAATGTCTTGTTTATGGCCGACGAAGTACAAAGCGGTATTGCTCGCACCGGCAAGATGTTAGCCTGCGACCACGAAAACGTACGTCCTGACATTCTTATCTTAGGCAAGGCCTTGAGCGGTGGCGTCGTCCCGGTATCAGCAGTCTTGGCCGACGATTACATCATGATGAACATCAAACCCGGAGAACACGGCTCAACATTCGGTGGCAACCCTATAGCAGCTAAGGTAAGTATGGCAGCTCTTCAAGTCGTTAAAGATGAAAATCTCATGGAAAGAGCTGAATATCTCGGTAATATCTTCCGTGAGGAAATGAGAAAAATAGACAGCCCGATGATTGAATTGGTACGTGGTAAAGGCCTTCTTAATGCTGTTATCATCAAACCTAAAGACGGAAAAGAAGCTTGGGACGTTTGTATGAAGATGAAAGAAAATGGCGTTTTGGCAAAACCAACTCACCAACATATCATTCGCTTCGCACCACCTTTGGTAATCACTGAAGAAGAATTGCGTAAAGCGATAGAAATTATCAAAGAAACAATTTTGTCATTTTAAAATAAAAAAAAGAGTATAAGACAACAAGACTGCAAGACAATGAGCTTGTAGTCTTGTGGTTTTAAGAAACATTAAAATATGTTAAGATTTATTATCACTTATTTTCTTTTGATAAATATCGTCACATTTGTCGCTTTTGGGATTGACAAAAATTTATCAAAACATAATCAGAATAGAATTTCTGAATCAACATTGATTTTGTTATCAGCCATGGGAGGTGCTATCGGCGGACTCGCTGCTATGTATGTATTTAAACATAAAACGAAAAAACCTAAGTTTTTTTTAGGACTTTCAGCTTTGGTGGTAATACATCTTGCTATTGCTTTTTTGATTATTTTCTAAAATAGATTAGGTATCTCACTCAGAGCCTCTATTTTATTATTTTCAATGTCGATGTGATAGCAGAACATCGTTTTTCCGTTTGTTAGTAATATATAATTAACATTAAGTCCGGAGTAATATCTTATTGCTTGGTCGAGGACTTTCTGTGTGATAGGCACGCTTTCAGCTTTACATTCCACTATCATTATTGGTTTTGCTTCTTTGTTGAAAACCACTATGTCGCAGCGTTTAGACAAGGTGTTGACTTTTATGGAATACTCCACTGCGATGAGTCCAGCAGGTATGTTTTTCTTTTCGACAAGATAATAAAGAGTCATTTGTCTGACTTTTTCTTCCGGTGTCAGAGTGCAGTATATTTTTCTTACAGGGTCGAAGACTTTCGTCTTGCCATCGTCTATTATAGTGTTAAACCAATTCATTTGATGCAAAGATAAATAAATAGCGAAAAGGACAGAGTTTTTTTCAAAAAAATATTAAGTAATATAATCCCTAAAAAAGAAAAATATTTATCTTTGCAGCGCAAAACGTCGGGTTCTACTAGTCGGTCAGGTAACGACACTCTCACTGTCGAAACAGGGGTTCGAATCCCCTACCCGATACAAGGGGATACACAACAAGAGAAAACAAAACCCTAAAAAACACTGAAAATAAGGCACTTACAAAAAGTGCCTTTTTCTTTTGTAAAAAGTGTTTTCTGACAATTATTGGGTATTTGTAAAGGTGACTTCAGTAAATTGCTTTGCAAAGAATTCATAAAACATGCAAAACTTTTTATAGAAGTCTCCTGATTTATATCTTGTCATAAGGAAGTGTTTGTAGTTCGTAGTAAGCGATACTTTCAAATGTTTTATGGATAAAGCTTGAGATATTTGTGTCAGTATTGTCTTTTTTAACATTGAATATGCAGTATAATTCTTCTATTGAAATGGCTTTACCGTTGCAGAGCTTGTCATCATAATCCTTGTCTATCTCCATATTCATTATTTCGTGTGGTATTTCGGTTTTTATTTTCATTTCTAAATATGACATCAAAACATTCAGTTCTTTGAACGTAAGACTGGAAATAGTACGTCGTTTGTTTTCTAAATTAGTAAATGCATTATCTGAATCAAACTCTATTTCAGGGAATTTTCCTTTCCCTGCAACAACTTCTACATTTTTCCCTACAGCAAACAACAGTTGTTGTAAAATTATCCAAAAGCGCTCATCGCATTTTTTGAAATGAGGATGGCGGTAATTAATAGGTTTAAACAAATTCAAATATCTGCGGACCATCGGTTGTTCATAGGTGCTTAAATCGATATTGTCATTCTTCATAATCTCGTTGCTGTCTGATATGTTTGAAGTTAAATTTTGTTCTTGCATGACTTCGTCATAGTTTTTCAGCATAATCGGAGAGGAACCTGATTCTGACGACAGGTTCCACACCAATGCTCGAACATGTTCATATAGTTTGCGAGGAATATCTTCGTTAAGTATCTGATTGAGTTCATCTTCATCAGGTATCTTTCCTTCAAAATTTATATTCGCACAATAATTAACAGATATTGCGTAGGTTTCCTCATTCTTATATTTGGTCTTTACATCAACATACATTTCAACAATGTATATTGACGTTCTCCTTCTTTTTTTTGAGTGATTTGATTCGACTTTTACATTAATTTCATCCACTTCCGTAGAAGAATCAAGATATGTAATGTTTTCATATTCAAGTTGGTCTAAGAAAATCTTTATGTTCATGTCTTCAGTTTTTTATGTTTCAGCTTATTAATTTTTTAAAATATTCTTTATTTATTACTATGGATTTTCTGTTTTTAGACGTATGATTATCTGATAATTCATAATAGAAACTATTAAGTGCTTTCGACAAGATTGTCTTCACATTACGGAAACCAAGTCCCGAACTATAGGCCTTGTCTGCAACATATTGTAAGGCATCGTCTGAGAAAGTAAGGTTGATGTTGTTATTGTAACAGAAGTCGATATGATGATTGATAATGTTGTCTTTAGCTGTCTTCATTATTTCGAAAATAGTTTCCGGTGTCAGAGGATTCAGCGCAAGAACCTCGCCTATTCTTCCTAATAATTCAGGAGGATAACCCCATTCAATCAGATCTTCTTCAGTCACCAATTTTTGATAATTGATGTTGTCGTCATTGGTTTTAGACGAGAATCCAATAGTTTTGTTGAGATTTAAACGTTTTTTTACAATTTCTTCAATGCCATAGAACGCGCCGTCGAAGATGATGAGGAAATTGTCGATAGGTAGCTCGCAGTATGTGGAAGAAAAATGTTTTCCGGATTCGATGCATAACGGATGGTCTTTTTCAAACAATCGCATAATGTCGCGAATCATATCCATTTCGCTGGCATTTCCTTTTTCATTGTTTATATGACCTCCATGGTGTGTTATTTTGTCAAATTCATGAAAGACCAAGATGGCATATTTCAGTTTATCGGGATTGTCGTATATCTCGATTTCTCTTTTTAGGATGTCTGTAAGATTCAATCCTTTCCATCCTGTGGGAGTTATTTCGCTAGTGTTGATTCGTATGATAGGACAACGGCAAGCCTTGGAAAAATGTCTAAGCATCTCGCTTTTGCCACATCCGGTAGGGCCGATTAATATAGCCGATGACTTTATGTGACTGGTGTAACCTTTGTTAATGCTGTCGAGGTGATGATAAAAAGTCACAGCAAGTTTTTCTATAACATCGTCTTGGCCTTTGATGTATTGCTTGACATAATCAGCCATTAGTCGTGGGTTAGTTATGTCTTTTGGCGTTAATGTTTTTTGTGCTTTTATCTTCTTCGTGAAGATGTCGTTTTTTGTGATGCCGAAATTGGTTTCAAGATAATTGAAGTCCTCTTTGCTTGGAGCGGTGAAGATGTTATTCCATTCATTCAGTTTGTTGTACATGATTGCGGATAAGTCTTCTCCATTTTCTAAAGATTCTTTGAATTTAGGGATGACATAATCAGTTTTTTCTAACATTTTGTCAATGGTGATGCTTTCGTTTGACAACATGTTCAAATACATGGCTGCATGTTCTGCGCTAATTTGCGGACATAAGAACAATCTTGCGGCAAGATTGACAGCATTGTGCTCATTCGCACAATTAAGTGGAATTCCAAAATAAGTCTTTGTCATTTTTTTATGTTTTATGTTATATAAATATTCCGCTTGGAATATGGACAATATTCAACTTCTACGATATGATTTTATTTTTATTGCTTATCTGTTATGAAAAAATACATTTTATCGATTCGTCTAAATCAATAAGGCTGTAAAATTTAAATATTGATAAACAATATTTGTAAAAAATAAATCGTGAAAAAAGCGGGCCGCAAAGGTAATATATTTTTTATTACGTATGTGTTTTTTAGAAAAAAAATAGAGCTCCCGAAATCAGGAGCTCTATTTAGCTTTAGACTTTTGCCTTTCGACTTTAGTCTTTATATTTGTAAATCAGCCTCTTGAAGCTAAGAGTAAATCTAACATCTTGATTGCTGATTCGCTGATGACTGAGCCTGGTCCGAAGATAGCTGCTGCGCCAGCGTCGTATAAGTATTGATAATCTTGTGGAGGGATAACACCACCAACAACTACCATGATGTCAGGGCGGCCTAATTTTTCAAGTTCTTCGATAACTTGAGGAACGAGAGTTTTGTGACCTGCTGCCAAACTTGAAACGCCGAGGATGTGAACGTCGTTTTCAACTGCTTGACGTGCTGATTCTGCTGGTGTTTGGAATAATGGTCCCATATCGACGTCGAAACCTATGTCGGCGTAACCTGTTGCTACGACTTTAGCGCCACGGTCGTGACCGTCTTGACCCATCTTAGCGATCATGATACGAGGGCGGCGTCCTTCGATCTTAGCGAATTCGTCAGCTTTAGCGACAGCTTCTGCGAATTTAGCATCACCTTTTGTTTCCATAGAATAAACTCCTGAGATTGTACGAATAACTGCTTTATAACGTCCTGCTACTTTTTCGCAAGCCATAGAGATTTCGCCTAATGTTGCGCGGCATTTAGCTGCTTCAACTGCTAATTCTAACAAGTTGCCTTCGCCTGTTTCAGCTGCTTTAGTGATAGCTGCTAAGCAACGGTCAACGTCAGCTTGGTTACGTTTAGCGCGGAGGTCGTTGAGACGTTTGATTTGTGATTCGCGAACGGCAGTGTTATCGACTTCGAGAGTTTCGATAGCGTCTTCATGTTCGAGACGGAACTTGTTGATACCAACGATGATTTCGCTGCCAGCGTCGATACGAGCTTGTTTGCGTGCTGCTGCTTCTTCGATACGCATCTTTGGAAGACCTGTCTCG
>JAGBVS010000179.1 GCA_017630195.1 Bacteroidales bacterium
CTCGGCTTCGACCTTAAAGAAGCAGCAGCTATCGGTATCATCGGCGGCGCCGACGGCCCAACAGCGATATTCTTGTCTTCTAAGATGGCTCCTCATCTCCTCGGACCTATCGCTATCGCTGCTTATTCTTATATGGCTCTCGTGCCCCTTATCCAGCCTCCTATCATGCGTTTGCTCACAACACCGAAAGAACGTGTTATCCACATGAAGGCCCCTCGCCAAGTAAGCAAGACAGAAAAAGTGTGCTTCCCTATCGTAGGTCTCCTTCTTACAACATTCATCAGCCCTTCGGCATTGCCATTGCTCGGTATGTTGTTCTTCGGTAACTTGCTCAAAGAAAGCGGTGTGACAAAACGTCTCGCCAACACAGCAAGCAACGCTCTCATCGACATCGTCACAATTTTGTTAGGTCTCACAGTGGGCGCTTCAACACAAGCTGACGTGTTCCTTACAAAAGAATCATTGTTGATATTCGGATTGGGCGCATTGTCATTCATGATAGCAACAGCAGCCGGCGTTCTCGGTGCTAAGATAATGAACCTCTTCTTGAAAGAAGGCGATAAGATAAATCCTCTCATCGGTAATGCTGGCGTTTCTGCTGTGCCAGACAGCGCACGCGTCTCTCAGATGGAAGGACAAAAATATGATCCAACAAACTACCTCCTCATGCATGCTATGGCTCCTAACGTATCAGGCGTCATCGGCTCGGCAGTGGCAGCAGGTGTCCTGATGAGTTTCTTGATGTTGTAAAATATCAATGATCAGATAAAAAAAGATGGAGACATTTCTGTTTCCATCTTTTTTGTTTATAATAATATTTAAAAAATATATGTCTATTCTATATCTGTCTTATATTCTTTTTTTAAAATTCCATTTTCGTTAATCCATTCTGGCAGACAATAAGCGTAACCACGACCGCCATATTTTACCTTGACAAGGTCGCTGCGACGATTGGCTAACTTGACAAGACATTGATTGATTTTTGCTTTGCTTTTAATGTCGTCAATGAAAATACCAACTTCTTTAGCCTTTTTAAACGCCTTGTCGTAAATGTCTTTGCTTAACGTGGCTTTCTCATTTTCGGATATAATATCTAAGATAATCTTGTCCCAACTTGAAAGTGGATATGGCTTGCGAGGATTGGTTTCTTTTTTTCTATATCTTGGAAATTGCGCTGCAATGCTAATGAAATTTTCAGAATTGGAATTTGTTCTTAGAATGTTTTCCAATTCAAAAATTCTGTTCTCGCAAAATGAGATTTTTGCGGAAAGTTTTCTTATTTCTGATTTATAATCTGAAATAAGATCCATAATGTCAGATGTAGTCAGAGAATTGTTTGTCATTATACTTAATAATTTATTTTTTAAAACTGCAAAAATACAATAATATTGCTCAAAACCGCAAATTTTACTACATATTTCAGCATTTTTGTTGAAATTAAATATAAAACTATTATTTTTGCAAAAAAGATAATATTATGGCACAGAAAAAAGTACCGCACACTTTTGTTATTGTATTCTTTATCATAGTGATAGCAGCTGTTATGACTTGGTTTGTCGAGCCTGGCTATTATGTTAAAGAAAACTTTATAGAAAATGGAATTGAAAAAACAGAATTGAATTTCTATTATCAAGATGAGATTCCTGAACAATTAAAGGCTGATTATCACTCCGAACCTCAGACTTGGCAAGTGTTTTCGGCACTTTTCAAGGGTTTTGAGAAGCAAAGCTCAATCATCGTTTTCATCCTTATTATAGGCGGAGCGTTCTGGATAATGAATAAAAGCCACGCCATCGATATGGGAATATTCTCTTTCCTACGATTTACAAGAAAGTTAGAAAATATAAAATTATTTAAGACACTCGGAGTCGATAATATCATCATCACTTTGATAATGCTGCTCTTCAGCCTGTTCGGAGCTGTTTTCGGCATGAGTGAGGAATGTATAGCGTTTATCATCATTATTATTCCTCTTGCAATATCGATGGGCTACGACTCTATTGTAGGCGTATGTATGGTTTATGTGGCAGCGCATGTCGGTTTCGCCGGCGCAATATTGAATCCTTTTACTATTGGTATCGCTCAAGGAATCGCCGAAGTGCCTCTCTTCTCGGGAATTGGCTACCGAGTCTTCTGCTGGGTGGTGATAAATGTGATTACGATAGCTTTCGTTTTGTTTTATGCTAAAAAAGTCAAGAAAAACCCGATGTCGTCGATAATGTATGACGAAGACGCTTATTGGCGCACACACAGCATAGATGGACAACAAGAACATGAAGCAATAAAATGCAAAAATGCTTGGTATGTTTATGCAGCGATTCTCGTCGCAATGACGATTTTCTCTTTCTATTATCCGACAACTACATTAAATGTCGGCAACTCATCAATGACAGCTCCTTTCATCCCGATTTTGACAGCAATCTTCGCGATATTAGGACCGTTGTCGTTGAGAAAGACTGTCCATAACTTCATACTTCTGATTTTGCTTTATACTATAATATATCTCATCGTTGGCGTTATGGGATATGGATGGTACGTGATGGAAATCGCTACATTATTCCTCGTGATGGGTATTGCGAGCGGTTTGGCGATAGGAAAGACAGCCAGCGACATTGCACGACTTTTCATTGAAGGCATGAGCGATATTTTGTCGGCAGCTGTCGTTGTAGGTCTCGCCGGCGGTATTGTGATAATACTTCAAGAAGGTGGCATCATCGATACTATTTTATACGGACTTTCAAAATCGATGACCGATTTAGGAAAGATAGCATCGGTGGAAATCATGTATGCGATACAAACTATCGTCAATGTCGTTATTCCGTCAGGTTCGGCAAAGGCAGCAATCACAATGCCTATCATGGCACCGTTCAGCGATTTGATTGGAGTATGCCGTCAGGCAACGGTGATGGCGTTCCAGTTCGGCGACGGATTCACCAATATGATAACACCAACATCCGGAGTGCTCATAGCAGCGCTTGGAGTGGCAAGAGTGCCATATCAGAAATGGTTCAAATGGGCTTGGAAATTCATACTGCTGATGATAATATTAGGAGGCTTGTTGTTGATTCCAACAGTGACGATGCCTCTTGAAGGATTTTAGGGAAATTGAAAATTGAAAACTGAAAATTGAAAATTAGCTGTCAGCTGTCAGCTATCAGCGTTCAGCTAAATTGAAAGTTCTTAGTTCAAAAGCTTTAGCTCAACAACCTTAGTAGAGACGTTTCAATGTTTCCTTAAAAATAAACAAGCATTGAAGCGTCTCTTTAAATTTTCTGAAGTTCTGAATTTCTTGTATCAAAAAAAACTTGTTGTCTTGTAGTCTTGTAGTCTTGTAGTCATGTTGACTTTTTTAATATCTTTGTAAACAAATATTCTTTGTTTATGAAAAGATTCTTTATCATAATATCTATTGTTGTTTTGTCGATTACATTCACTTTTTGTGATAATAAAAATCAAGAGCCGTCTGAAGCATATCAGACTGCGATGAGGTATTATGATGAGGCTTATAATTTGTCGTCAAACGATAGCATATCTGAAGCGTTTACAAAATTTATAGAGATAGCGAGATTGTTGGAAAGTCTGCCTGAAGAAATGAGTAAGGAAGAGAAATTTCTTGTCTCAAAGACTTATTATCAGATGTCTCATATTTTAGATAGAATGTTGGCTTCATCTGTAAAAATCGACACTGATAAGATGGCATTATATTATCAGCAGATGGTAAAAGATTCATTATGGATGTCGGTGTTGTTAACAAGATTGGCTTCTGCTTATATCGTTGTTGATGAAATTGATTCTGCCAAATATTATAATCAACTCGCTTCTCATTATTTAGACACTACTTCTGATAATTTACATACATATTATGACGCTCAGAAAACAAGGTCGCTCATCTATTATCAACAAAAACAATACGACTCATGTATATATGTTAATCAAGAGTTGATATTCTTTAAAGACAGACGTGGAATAGATACCAAAAACGACTCTGTTGGTTTAGGAATAACAATGTATCATTCTCCATATTGTATGGAGTCAAAGCCTTATCTGTTGAAAATCCTTGAGGTGGATAATGTTGACCAAGTTACAAGAGGTTCAATCATGTCGTTGCTTGCCAGGATTTATGAAAAAGAAAACAATGCCGACAGTGTGGCTTTTTGTCAGAAATATTATAGTACTTATGTCGAAGCTGAATCGGATAGAGTCAGTAATGTTACTATGTTGACCAAGCAATATGATGAGTATAAATTAGAACGTGCAGCCAAACTTAATGCATTACTCCAACAGAAAAGCAAACAAAAAAGATTGACATCTTTAATTGTCATCACTTCAGTTGTAATATTATTGTTTGTATTGACATTGATTTTAAACACAAAACGAAACAGTATAAAGATTGATAAGCAAAAAGATGTCACAAACAATGCATTGAAGCAACATGTGTACACCATATATCGTAATCGAAGTGCAGATGCTTATCAAAGTATTTTAAAAGAATTCAATTCAATTTATCCCGACGCATTTGAAAAGTTTAAACAAGCATATCCGGAATTGTCAGAAACAGAACAGGCGATTTGTCTGCTGTCGTTCTTCTCTTTCCGTATAAAGGAAATGGCATTTATACTTAATTTTCGAGAAAACACTATAAGCAAAAGCCGTAGTTCTGTCATCAAGAAGACAGGAATTGTAGAGATAAAAGAAGTTTTGATGCCTTTTGTAAGAAGTAAAATTTAGTATTTCACCATCAAAATCCACATTTTTATCCCTAAGCGAAAAATAAAAATATGGATGAGTGTTTTGTAAGTTGTTGATTATTACAATGTGTTCTAAATAAAAAAGTGGATGAGCACAAAAGTGCCATTTTTTACTGTTTTATTTTCTCTACTTTTGAGATTGTTTTAAATTTAACTTTATGAGAAGATTCGTTACTTTTATTACATTGGTTTTCTTATTTGGAAACAATGTCTTTTCACAAGAATGGGAATGGCAGTGGATGTCGGAGTATGGTGAACAGAATACGGAATATTATTCTCCAATAGGATTTATGGAATTGTCTAATGGCGATTTACTTGCGCCAGCCATATATCTAAGCAGAGGCAGTTCACAAGAATATTATTATTCAGAAAGTCCAGGTGTCATGTTGTTCTCTGAGAATGGCAATCTGCTTACGCAGAAAAACTTTTTCCGTTCTGGATATTGTATATCAGGGTCAGCGCAATATGTTTTTGAGAAAGAAAATAAATTTTATTTACTTACGACATATAGTCCTGAACACACTCCTGGTTCCTACAATCATTTTAAGAATTACGACAATCCTCCCTCAGACGCAAATTTGTCGTTGTTAAAGTTA